>JAACJX010000457.1 GCA_014237545.1 Ardenticatenia bacterium
CGGCCGGCGGCTGGACGGCGATGGTGTGCGAGCGCAAGCGTCGGCCGTCGTCCAGACCCACCCGCTGCGGTATCCCCGCTTGCCAGGCCGCCTGGGCAAGAACGGCCGATCGAGAGGGGATAAAGCAGGTGTCATAGGCTTCGGCGCGAATTGTCTCGAGAAATTCGCGCATCTCCTCTTTGCTGTTGCCGCCCAGATCCCCCGCCCCGCTGCGGATCGTGCGCGTGACGCGCGGGTTGCTGCTGATCGCCTGCAAGGCCCAATCGCTAATGGCCCAGTCGAATCGGGCGTCGGGGAAGGCGTCGCTTAGGGCGGCCAGAAGCGGCGTCGTCAGCATGACCCGCCCCAGGCAACAAGGTTGCAAGATCAACGCCTTGCGCGGCGACGAGAAGGCCCGCGCGCCGCGCCGGACGGGTAACTTTCCCGCGCGCGAAAGAAAAGCCGCCAGCGGGTTCCTGTCATTCGTCATCGGCCGGCAATTACCCCTTCACCACGGCCACGGGCACGAGCCGGGCCACCTTGCGGGCGATACCCGCGCCGTGGACGATCTCGATCACCCGGTCGACGTCCTTGTACGCCTGCGGCGCTTCCTCGGCCAGGCCCGCCAGACTGCCGGCCCGCACGCGAATACCTTGCGCTTCCAGGTCGCGACGAAGCTCGCCGCCCTGCACTTCTCGCTTGGCCTGCGAGCGGCTCATGACTCGTCCCGCGCCGTGGCAGGTCGAGCCGAAGCTCTGCGCCATGGAGCCTTCCGTGCCGACCAGTACCCAGCTGGCCGTGCCCATGGAGCCGGGCACCAGGACCGGCTGGCCGATGTCGCGGTAGACGTCGGGCAAGACGGGCGAGCCGGGGCCAAACGCCCGCGTCGCGCCCTTGCGATGAACGCAGACGCGCACCCGCCGGCCGTCCACCTCGTGATCCTCGATCTTGGCCATGTTGTGGGCGATATCGTATATCTGGTAGACGCCGAAATCATCCACCTTGCCCGCCAAGGCGTCCTCGAAGCTGCGCCGGATGAGGTGCGTCAGCAATTGTCGGTTAGCGAAAGCGAAGTTGGCCGCGCCTTTCATGGCCGCCAGGTAATCCTGCCCCTCGGGGCTACTCAGCGGCGCGCAGACGAGCTCGCGGTCGGGCAGGACGATGCCGTACTGGTGGACGACGCGCTGGAAGCGGGCCACGTAGTCGGTGCAGACCTGGTGGCCGAAGCCGCGCGAGCCGCAATGGATCTGGGCGACGATTTGGCCCGGGAACAGCCCCATGCGCCCGGCGGCCGTCTCGTCGAAGACCTCATCCACCACGTCCACCTCGATGAAGTGGTTNCCGGAGCCGAGCGTGCCCAGNTGGTCGTGCGCCCGTTCGTAGGCGCGAGCGCTGATTTTGGACGGGTCGGCCCCGTCGATGCGGCCGTTTTCCTCGGTGCGTTCCAGGTCGGTGGGGGTCGCGTACCCCCGCTCCAGCGCCCANCGCGCNCCCTTGCGGACGACCTCCTCCAACTGCTTGCGATTGAGNACGAATTCGCCGCCGCGGCCGACGCCGTGGGGGCAGTTGCGCTGGAGTTGGGTCGCCAGCTCGTCCAGGTAGGGCGCGACGTCGGCCCGGCTGAGGCGCGTGCCGAGTAATCGCACGCCGCAGTTGATGTCGTAGCCTACGCCGCCGGGCGAGATNACGCCGTCGGGCACGGCCGTGGCCACCACCCCACCGATGGGAAAGCCGTACCCTTGGTGAATGTCGGGCATCGCCAGCGCGTAGGCGACGATGCCGGGCAGCGTGGCGCTGTTGGCCAACTGGTCGAGGCTCTTGTCNCCGAGCGCCTGTTGCAGCAGTTCGGCATCGGCATAGAACCGGGCCGGCACGCGCATGTCAGGCCGGTGGCTGGCNGGGATNTCGTANAAGTAGGGATTNATGCGCTTGAAATCTGAGCTTTTCATCATACCTTCCTAGACATCAAAGACCACCGTNACCTCCAGCCCGGTTGCCGTTTGGCGAATGACCAGGTNGTGGTAGGTGACGGCTTTGATGTGCTTCTGAATTTCCGGCGGCCGCCCGCCGGATACCGNGCCNATCAGCCGGGTNGGCGTCACGNNGCGCAGGTCGGCCGNGGGAAAGACCAGNCCGTNGCGNTCGGCCCAATANGCCAGNTCGCCCAGGAAAACCACGAGCAACTCTTCCGCGTCATAGGCCTCCAGCTCCAACTCGCGCGTCANGTCCCGCGGCACGGCCGANGTNTCGCCGGCCAGCAAGTAGGCCATGCCCTCGGCCGACCGGGTNAATAGTTCCCTCAGGTCTNGGCCGCGCAGNCGCAANGCCCAATCGGCCGTATGCTCGACGATGCGGATTCCATCCCCTTCAGGTTCGTTGTTCATGCNATTATTATACCGGCGCTCAGTACTCCAATAACTGAAAGCTATCGATAATATCATTCAGGTCGCGTTGCCAGGCGACGAACTGCTGTCGCGGGGCGCACGCGGCGGCCANATAGCCGGGCTTATCCGGCCCGCTGACGAAAAGGTGGCGGCATTGATAGCTGTTGGCCGGGTCCGTGGTGGTGAAGCGCGCCTGGGCCTGCCCGGCCAGATGGGTGTCAATCAATTTATCGCCTATCTCGAGNGAAACGNCANCCAGCGNGTCGAGCGCGGCTTGCGGCGCCANGCCGCTCAGGCGCGCGCTTTGGCCGATGATCACGAACGGCTGGGGCTCGACCTCTTCCAGCGAGCGCGTTCCCACGGCCAGCCCCACCGTTTCCACGTCGCCGGCAAGTTCGCCTANCGGCCGCAACGCNNGATTGACGTAGATCTGCCGCGCGGCGACCTCGNCNAGNAGTTCGCTCTGNTCGCCGTAGGCCATGTCGATCCACTGCCAGTCGGTGNGGATAGACACTGTGTAACGCAGGTCGGCATCCGTCACCGTTACCCACTCGCCGCCGAAGTCGAAGCCGGCGCTGCTGACGAGAATGGGCTGGCGGCTCAACGAGCGCATGACCAGCCAGAGGGCGACCGCAATCGCCAGGGTCAACANCCCATAGACGGCCAGGGCGCGCCAATCGTATTCGGTGGGAGTGGCTGCCTGGGCCCTGGTGTCGGTCTGGCGCGCCTCGGCGGTCGCCGGCGCCTTTGCCGCGGCGGCCGTCGCTTTCCTGGGAAGTTGATAGCCGCAATGCCAGCAGACGACGTCCGTCGGCAAAACCGGCTTCTCACAATTGGGGCAACGCTCTGCCAATACTTGCCTTCTCCCTCGATAATTGCGCGACTGTAAAGTGGATTACACTTCGTCTGTAATTCACTTGAGCGACACAGGGGACCATGAACGCTATCATACCGTCATCATTCCGCAACACAAATAGTCCTCCTTTTTCTCCTCTTCCCGCAAAAAAGCTCTGCGCACCCTCGCAGAGCTTTTTTGCGTCCGGAATCCGGTGGCAGACCTCTCCGCGCCAATGGGATAAAATCCACCGCATGCATAACCTGTTGGAATTGATCCACTCCCGCCGCTCGATTCGTCGCTACACGGCCGAGCCGGTTCCGGCGGCGACCATCGAGCAGTTGCTGGAAGCGGCGGTATGGGCACCCTCGGCCCACAACCGGCAGCCCTGGCGCTTTGTCGTGATCACCAGCGACCCAACCAAGCGCCGCCTGGCCGCGGCCATGGGCGAGCAGCTCCGGCGCGATCTGGCGGCCGACGGCCGGCCGCCGGAGTTCATCGAGCGGGACGCCGGGCGCTCCTATGCCCGCCTCACCAGCGCGCCGGTGTTGATCCTGCTCAGCCTGACCCTGGCCGACATGGACGCTTATCCCGACGAGCGGCGGGCGCGCAACGAGGGGATCATGGCCGCCCAGAGCACGGCCATGGCCGGCCAAAACCTGCTCCTGGCCGCCCACGCGCTCGGTTTGGGCGCGTGCTGGGTGTGCGCGCC
>JAACJX010000264.1 GCA_014237545.1 Ardenticatenia bacterium
AATTCGCCGGAGCGTATGAAACTGTTGCGTAGATAGTTCAACCAGGTCGATTGACCTAATTGGTGGAGATCAGTCAGGCTGGCCATGTTTGCTCCTGTCGCTTAATAGTGGGTTTGGTCCCTCGATGCCTGACGAGGGTTAATCGGCCCGGTGTTCTGATGCGCGCCGTCGATCGGGTGAATATTTGCGTTTGATCCGACGCCGCCGGGCGAGGCAATATATCCGGAAATCGTTCCGAATCTAGCATAGCGCGTTGAGGCTTTTTTACCAATGGGTCCATGGGATTGTCCCCCCTCATTTCATTGCCGGGGCTGGTGTAGACTTTCCCTATCATCCAGACTACACCCCTTTTCATCGCCTGTCACGTATATAAAGTCAGGGCTTTTCCAAAGTCAGACCTGAGCGAGAGCCAAGGTGAGTTTTGCCTCGAAGTGGCGTTGGGCAAATGCCAGGTTGGTGAAGCCCAGCTTGGACACCAGTCCAATGATGAAGTTATTCACGGCAGCCATAGCCCGAGCCTGATGTTTGTTCGACATACGCGTGCCATCTTCCTGCAGGGTTACATCGCGTCGATAGTGTAGGCTGTTCTCAATGCGCCAGTGATGGCGCATGAAGTCCAACAATTGAGCGGCTGATGCTCGCTCCGGTGGCAGACTGGTCACGCCATGGACCTCTTGAACGGTGACGACGCCCGTGGCCAGGGTAGTAACTTGGCGCACCAGTTTGAAGACCTGCCGAGCACCGGGCCAATCCAGGAAACCAGTCTCATCGACCACGGCGGTCAAAGTGCGCTGTTCCAGTCGGCCACGGGCGTTGTTGACGGTGCGGGCGACCGTCTGGGGCAAGGGCTGGATAGACCAACCGGGCGCTTTCCGAGGCGGCAAAAAGAACAGCCGCACATCCTGGTGCAGCCGTTGCTGGTTGTCTTTGACCGGCCAGAGATAATGGCCGCCACGGGACAGGATGCGCACTGACAGGTTGCGCTGGGTGAAAAGCGCGTCACCCGTCACGACCCGACCCCGCAAATCCAGCCTGTCAAGCAGTTGCGGCGCGGCGACCAGCTCATTCTCTTTAGCTTCTACCGCTACCTGAGCCACCACCACGCCTTCGGCGGGCAAGAATGCAGCCAGCAAGTGCTCCCCTTGAGTCAGCCCGGGTGGGATCGTGCCGCACAGCGTCTTGCCATCCAGCGTCACCTGTTCGCTCTGCTGTCCACCATACGTCTCGTGCAAAAACCGACTTAACACCACCGGCAACGTGGCGGCCACCAGGTCATCTGCCAAGGTGCGCCGGAGGGTGTTCAGCGCCGGCACATCATCCCGCTGACAGTTGAACGCCTTGACCAGTAACGACTGACGCATCTTGGCCCACTGGGCGATGGCCGCCGGCTTGTGCTGGCCAGCCAACTTGGCCAAGATGATGATTCCCAGCAGAAACGACAATGCGTATCGCTTCCCTCGCGCCTGTCGCGAGTCGGGCACATCCTTCAGGTGTTCCAGCAAGCCGTTCACGTTGAAACCCATTGCTGTCACCACGCTCGTCGCCAATGTGGTATCATCGGTCATGAGAACCCCCTGTCATCTAGTTGGTTTTGGTTACCCTATGATAACAGGTGTGGTTCTCCTTTTTTTACCTATCCCGCCGGACTTTGGAAAGACCCTGCAAGGGCGGCCATCCTTAAATGGTCTCTCGCAAAAAATATAGGAAAATATCAGGTGAAAGAGAGATCTTTCACCTTTTTTATTTTGAATGATCGCAAATTATGGAAGTTTCCACATCCCTATGACCACGAATCACGTTGAATCGAGACCATTCATNGGCCTGACGACCTATCGAAAAATGGTAGGGCAGACCAATCCCACGCCCTATATGGCCCTGATGCCCAGTTATATCGAGGCGGTGGCCGCCGCGGGGGGCATCCCGGTGCTCATTCCGCTGGGGCTGGATGAAGACGCTCTGNGGGCCTTGCTATCNCAGGTCGATGGGCTGGTGATGACCGGCGGTGGCGATATCGCCGGGGAGCATTACCAGAGCGAGCACGANGAATTCATCTTCGACGTCGACCCCGATCGCGACCGGGTGGAGTTGTTCCTGGCGCGCGAAGCGATGGCAANGAAGAAACCGCTCCTGGCTATTTGCCGCGGTCACCAACTGCTGAATGTGGCCCTGGGCGGCACGCTCTATGAAGACGTGATGGAATGGATGCCGGGCGCGATCAAGCACGATTTCTTCAACACATTTCCGCGCAACCACAAGGCCCATGCCGTCGCTATCGAGCCGGACAGTAAACTGGCCGCGACCCTCGGCCGTCGCGAAACCCACGTCAACAGCCTCCATCATCAGGGCATCCGCGACCTGGCCCCTGGTCTCNTGGCCGTGGCCCACGCGCCCGACGGCCTCATCGAGAGCGTCGAAGCGACCGATCATCCCTACGCCCTGGGGGTGCAATGGCACCCAGAAAATTTGTACACCGATGATCCGCTGATGCTTTCACTATTTCGCGGCCTGATTGACGCCGCCCNGGACCGCTGATGGAGCCGGCGAGCGCAGCCCTGACGCCGGTCGGCCGCGAGCTGAACGACCGGAAAATACCCTTTCGNGAATTTCGCCATCCCGGCGAGGTCACTTCATTGGAGCAGGCAGCTGCCGAGCGCGGCCAGCGGCCGGAGCAAATTGTGCGCAGCATTCTGTTTCGCCTGATGCANGACGACTANCTCATGGTCCTTGTGGCCGGGCCACGACAAGTCGACTGGAAGGCGTTGCGCCGCTATGTGGGCCAGTCGCGACTGACGATGGCGTCAGCGGACGAGGTGCGCGAGGTGACCGGCTACGAGATTGGCGCGGTGTCGCCATTCGCGCTGCCCCGGCCGGTGCGGGTCATGGTCGATGAGAGCGTGACGCAGGAAGAAGAACTTTCGATTGGCTCGGGGGTTCGCAATACGACGGTTATTTTGCGGTCAGCCGACCTGTTGCGTGCCCTTGGCGACGTTGAACGGGTGTCATTGACCCAGAGCTAAGCCGATCTGGCGAACCAGTCGAGCAGCGCGGCCAATTGCCGCACGACATCTTCGCGGCCGTCGTTGTTGGTGATGACGAAGTGTGGATGGCGCGGCGGCTCGAAGAACGCATCGATGCGCTGCGCGTAATCCACCGTGACCGGGTTGCCGCCTCGCGCCAGACGGCCGGCCCGCGCCTCGGCCGTCGCCTCCACCAGCACGAAGACCACGTCCGGAAAAGCGCGCCAAATCAACTCGCGGTGGTGTTCCTTGAAGGTGGCCTGGCAGAAGGCCAGCCGCGGATGCTCCGCCCTCAAGTCGGCGATGCGGCCGACCAACAGCGCGTAAAAGCGGTCGCGCATGGCTTCGGTAAACGGTCGTTCCTTGCGCACCGCGTCGCGCATTTCCGGCGTCAGGTCAAGATCGCCATCGTAGAAGGTGTAGCCAAACGCCTCGGCCATCACGCGTCCCGCGTAATTCTTGCCGGCCGCTGGCAGCCCGAAGAAGTAGATAAACGGTGGGTAATTATCTTCGCTCATCGATCAGGGAAGGAACTCGCACACGAGACCGTCGCCGCCTCCGTCGAGGTTGTGGACGTCGCGGCCGGTCGCGTCCAGGCAATACTCGAAGCAAGCTTGAGCCTCATCGCGGGACGTGAAGTCGCGACAATCATATAGATTACGGTCGCAGTCGCAGGGGCCGGTGAGATCGGGCCGGCTCCACATACCTGCCGCGGCGTCCTTGGCCTCGGCCTGTAGCCGGTGCAAGTAATCGGTCTGGGCCACGTCTGGCGGGAAGGTGACCAGGCGGGCCATGCCGCTGCCGATCAGGGCCGCGTTGACGAACGTGCCGTCGTCCAGGTAGACATAACGCAATAAGCGGCCGTACTGATCTGTTTCGCTGACGTCGCGCACGAGCGTGACGGTCTCATCCTCAACCAGCTTCCGGTTAAAATCGAATGCTTCCTCGTAAAATGGCTCCTCTCGCTCGGGGGAGTCAACGCCGATGTAGCGCAAACGATAGGTGCGGCCGCCCAACTCCACCTCGATACTGTCGCCGTCGAAAACATGGGTGACGCGAGCGCGTTCGCCTTGTGGAGTTTCAGTCAAATTGGCTGACGTGTCGCCAATTGGGGGCAAAGGCGTGCGCGGCGGGCGGGTGGTCGTGGGCGGCGGCGCGGCCGTGCCCGCGTCGCTCGTCGGGAAACAGCCAGCCACTGCCAACCCCAGACACGCAACGGTTAACAAAAACAGGATTACTTTGCTAGGTCGATTCATGGAAGATCGGATGACGCGCGGGCTTAACTTCTGCGCAGAACAACCAGGTCTTGATGCTCGCGAAAGGCTCCCTCGACGATCTCCAGCACCTCGAAGCCATCGTTCCAGGCACGCCGGATGAAGTTCGGGTCGTGGACAGCCACACCGTAACTGGCCGAGATACCCGAGAAGAGTTCGTCGTCCTGGCCAAAGATGGGGTATTCGTAGTAGATCGCCCCTCGGGCGCGCAGGTCTTCGTCGCTGATCGTGTGCCAGTCGCTTTCAAGCGGGTTATTGCCTTCGCGCAGCAGCTTCAGGGCGCGATAGCCCATCGTCGAGATCAGCACCAACCCACCCGCCTTTATTATCCGACGCATTTCGGCTAGCCATTCGTCTTGCAACTCACCTGGCAAATGGGTCCACACGGAGAAGGCGTAGACGCAATCGAACTGCTCCGCCTTGAAGGGTAGGGGCGGCCGGGACTGGTTGGCGATGCTGGTGATGGCGGGGAAGGCGTGGTGCAGGTATTCAATCGCAGTCGGGTCCACGTCAGTGGCGGCCAGCGCCGGGCCGTCGGGAATGAAGTGCTGCAGGATGCGGCCACAACCAGCGCCGAAATCGAGGATGGATAGGGCTGCCAAATCCCGTTCTTCCCAACGATCGAGGGCATCGCGAAACACCCTGTAATCAGCCGCGCCGCTGCGCAGAAACCAGTCGATGTCGCGCGCGCCGATGCGGTCGCGGTTCTTGAAGGGCGGGATAGGCCCTTTCTCGCCCGACTTCAGACGGTACCATTGAATCCAGATCGGATCCCACACCCCGACCGTGGCAAGCAGAAACTTTTTGACCCCTTGATTCATCAGCTATGATCCTGATTATCGATATGCAGCCGCGCCTATGAGCGCGGCCGCGTCGCGTTATAGTAGCCCTTTTTTGATTAAGCGTCACTCGTATGAGTTGTCCTTCGCCTTCCTGTCGTTATACTCCACCCTTGAGCAGAACGCCCATGTCGATCCGCATTGCCCCCCATCTCTACCCCCTTCTCCTGGTAGTGGTATTTTTTACTCTCCTCGCCGGATGCGCTGACCGCTCGGCAAGGAATTCCCGAGCAACCACGGTGACCGTCCTGGCTGCCGCCTCGCTGACCGACGCCTTTCAGGCGCTGGCCGAAACGTATGAAAGGGAAAATGACGAAATCGACGTGATTTTCAGCTTCGCCGGGTCGAACCAGTTGGCGGCCCAGATCGCCCAGGGCGCGCCGGCTGATGTGTTCGCCAGCGCCGACTGGGAACAAATGGCGAGCGTCATCGCCGGTGGCCGGATTGACGCGACCGCGCCGCGCGTTTTCGCTACCAATCGCCTGGTCGTTGCCTATCCCCGGGGGAACCCGGCCGGCCTCCGGGCTCTGCAAGATCTGGCTCAGCCCGACACACTGATTGTCATGGCGGCCGAGCAAGTGCCCGTGGGACGTTATTCGCTGGCGTTTCTGGACAAAGCCGCGGCTGACCCAGCGTTTGACCCCGGCTACAAACGGGACGTTTTGGCCAATGTCGTTTCCTACGAAGAGAACGTTCGCGCCGTTTTGAATAAAGTCGCTCTGGGCGAGGCCGACGCGGGCATTGTTTACCAAAGCGATCTGGGGGGCGTCCCGGGAATCAGTTATTTAGAAATCCCCGACAGTCTGAATAGCGTGGCTGAGTACCCTATCGCTGTGTTGAATGATGCTGAACGTCCCGACGCGGCCGCCGCATTCGTGGCCCTGATACTGAGCCAGGAAGGCCAAAGCATCCTTTCCGAATACGGCTTCGGGCCGGGTTTCGCGCCATGAGAGGTGTGATTCCCGGTGGCCAATCGCCGCGCCGCCCGCGGCGGCAACGCCACCGCCCCGAGTGGTGGTGGGCGCTGTCTTTCCCGCTGCTGTTCTTCCTGCT
>JAACJX010000078.1 GCA_014237545.1 Ardenticatenia bacterium
CGCGGCGCGGGGCAAGCAACTCGTGGGGCTGACCTTCGGCGACCTGCGCAGTGACGAGGTGAAGATCGCCGGCCGCGTGGCCGAGACGACCGGCGCGATGTGGATTCCCAGCGGCCTGGATGCCGATTTCGCCTTCGAGCGTCTGGCCTTCGATCGCGTCAACCGCACCCACGAGACGATGTACAACCTGATGTGGGACGCCAACGCGCCGTTGCTGTCGGCCAAGGGGGCGCGACACTTCTCCACCGGCGCGACTTTCGAGACGGTCTTTGGCGGGCAGAAGGACGCCGACAAGCGCCGCCGCTTCCTGCGCAACATGCGCCAATCGGTGCTGGGGGCCTGGAAGACGCCCTCGGCCACAGCTGCCGACCGCGCCGCCGTTGCCGAGGCGATCAAAGGCATCGGCCGCAAGCGCGCCCGCCATTATGCCTTCCTGCTGGCCGAGCCGTATCGCTCACTGGTGACCGAATCCCTGCCTGCGGCCGAGCGCGAGGTGGACGAGCGCGTGGCCCTCATCGCCGCCGCCGGCCCCATCACCGCCGCCCAAATTCGCGAGCGCTTCGACAGCGAGCACTACCAAACCCACTACAGCCGCAACCAGGAGCGGCAACTCTTCGCCTATGGCACGGTGGTGCTGCCAACCATCGACCGCGATCTGGCCGACTACCTGACGAACCTGCCCGCGGGCATGAAGTANGACCACGCNCTNTACTACCGCGTCATCCGGCGGCTCTACCCCGATCTGGCGGCCATCCCCGTGCCGAACCTGGGCACNNGCGTGGACAAGTCGCAACTACTGATCGAACTCAATCGCGTCTGGCAGATCNAGCGCAACCAGCGGCTGACGACGTGGGTCAACTTCTCGGACTGGATGCGGCTGGGGGACAACATGGCCAGGTACGAGCAGCTGTTCCTGGAGCAGCCCCACTTCTTCGATGGCGANGCCGTCCGCGCTTTCTTCAGCGACGTCCGCGCCGGCCGCCGCAGCATCTNCGACGGCGGCGAGACGACCGGTTTTCTCAACCTGGCATATCTCCTGGATGAGCGGCGGCTGGTGAAATAGACGACGGACCACGGACCACAGACGACGGCGCACCTCGTCGGTCGTCGTCTGTCGTCTGAGGTCTGCCTGTTAGCCCATCACCGCCAGCAGCGCCCGCCAGAAATTGCCGTAGGCATTGCGGACGAAGCCGGGCCAGCTGTTACCGGGCAGCAGCGGCGGGAAGCTCGACGCGCCGGGGTCGTCGAAGCGATTATTGGCCCCCGTCGTTTCCCACAAGATATCGCCCGACGGGATACCCAGCTCGGCCACCACGTCGTCGGGATCGTAGCCGTTGTTCTCGTAGGTGTTGCCGTGGATGTAATTGCCCTCGGCCAGCGGGCCGACGTCGACCTCGTTGGCGTTGAATGCCCCCGTCCCGGTCAGGCTGAACACCGCCACGCCGGCCGTCTTGTTGCCAGTGATGGTGTTGTTGTACACCTCGTTGTTGTCCGACCCGATGATAAGGATGCCCGTCCCGGGCGGCACGATTCGCGCCACCGCCCCCTCCGGCGCGAAGTTAGCCAGGTTATTGTTTTCGACCACGTTGTCGTAGATCTTCGCGTCGGATGAGATCTTCGACGTCAACTGCGGCAGGAGGACCATCAGGATGCCNTTGCTGTTCTCATACAGNTGNTTGTTGTAGATCTCGCCGCCCAGCGTGTTCTCCAGTTCNATGCCGATGACGTTGCCGTAGGCNGTCGAGTCGCGCACGATGACGTTCTCGCTCTGCCCGGCATAGATGCCCGCGTCGTCCACGCCGGTCACCGTCACCCGCTCGATGACCACGTCGCTGCTGCGCACCGGGTAGACGCCATAGGTGCCCACGTTCTCGGCAAAGATNTCGTGGAAGTGGACGCCCTTGGCTCCCTCGACCAGGATGCCNTTGTCGGTGAAGTTGCGNGTGTGCAGNTTGCCGACNGTGAAGTTGTTGCCGCTNGCNATGACGCCCTCGGGCAGNCGGTNNTCGCCNTCGAGGATGGGGAATTCGCCGGCCTCGTTGGGTACGCCGCGCAGCGTGATGTCGCTCTTGTCGATGACNACCCNCTCNTGGTAGACACCGTAGGGGATTTCGACCGTATCGCCCGGNTTGGCGCGGTCNACGGCCGACTGGATGCTCTCGCCCGGCCGGACGGTCAGCGTCTGNGGCGGCCGCTCNNCAGNCNTCGGCNCCGCCGGGCGCGNNGTTNTGNATNGCNNNGCTCNCGCGCATNGGATGGTCATACGGCTCGACGACCGGCAGACCGGACGGCACGGCGGCGGGGATGTCCGGCTTTTGGCTCTCGTCGGTGAGGGCAAACAGGAAGGCNACCAGGTCGGCCCGCTCCTGCTCGCTCAGCTCAAACGGGTTGACGAAGACGTCCACCTGCTCGAAGCCGTGGGCGCGGCCGCCGCCGTTCTCGTAAAAGTCCAGCACCTCGTTCAGCGTCGGCATCGAGCCGTCGTGCATATAGGGGGCGCTCAGGACGATATTGCGCAGCGTCGGCACCTTGAACGCGCCAAAGACGCCATCGTCGACCACGCCTGCCCGGCCGGGGTCGTCGCTATCGACGCCGACGACGCGGAAGGTGTCCGAGGCGAACGTCGGCGCGCCGTGGCACTCGAAGCAGCGCAGCGCGCCGGAGCGGAACAGGGCCAGCCCGCGCCGCTGCTGCGACGTCAGGGCGTCGAAGTCGCCGGCGGCGTAGCGGTCGAACGGGGCNTCGTTGCTGATGAGCGTGCGCTGGAAGGCGGCCAGGGCGCGCATGGCGTTGTCCGGATTCACCGCCGCCGCGCCCCCGCCGAAGGCCGCGTCGAACANGGTCACGTATTCGGGGATGGCCGCCAGTTCCGCGGCCATCGTCGCCGGATCGCCCACGCCCATCTCGTCGGCGTGGGTCAGCGGCACGAGCGCCTGGTCCTCCAGCGAGTTGGTGCGCCCGTCCCAGAACAGGCTCTGCACGTAGGCCGCGTTCCACAGGGTCGGCGCGTTGCGCGGCAAATCAACGCCGGTCATGCCCAGCGAGGTCGGCCGCCCGTCGCTGAAGCCGCGGTCGGGGTGGTGGCAGGTGGCGCAGGCNATGTCNTTGTTCTCCGAAAGGATGGGGTCGAAGAAGAGCAAGCGNCCCAGCTCGGCCTTCTCCGGCGTGGTCGGGTTGTCGGCCGGCTCGTTGGTGGCCGGGTACTCGCGCAACAGCCCGGAATAGGCCGGCTCGACGCTGCTGGAGCCNGCGCCGTGGTTGCCCATATCGATCGGCGGGTCCTTGATGGCCGGNACGGACGCGGCCGTGGTGAAGGCCAGCAGCACCAGCGCAACTATAGCGCCGAGGATGATCCCGATTATTTTGAGTACCTTTCGCATCGCTCCGTTTCTCCTGTGGTCAGTGAGGAAGTAGGTCAGTAGGTNATTGTTTAATGAATCAGTGAATTCACCGCGCCATATTCATTTATTCGCTGGCGTTTGCTTCTTAAACTCGTCACTCGTCACTCATCACTCCAATGCCAGCACATACGCCACCACGCTATCCAGCTCCTCGCCAGTCAGCTTCTTGGCCAGGTCCTGGGGCATCAGGTCNTCGTAGCCCTCGACNAGGTAATCCGANGGCTGCATNATCGAGTTGTAGACGTAGGCGCGGGCGTCGAGGCCGTCGACGCGCGTCGCGCCGGTGGCGGCGATGCCGGCCAGNGACGGCCCGACGATAACCGTATCCGGCTCGACGCTGTGGCACGCGCCGCAATGGGCGACGAACACCTTCTGGCCGGCGGCCAGTTGCGGCGAGAGCGTNGGCTCCGGCGCGGCGGCGGTCTCAGCGCCGCCGCAAGCGGCCAACCCGCCGGCCAGCAACATGAACAGCGCCGCGGCCGCGCGCAGGCGGCGGCTGAATGAGTTCNCAATCATGAGGGACATCCGTACATCAGAGGCTCCCGTTGAGCATTCGGGGAATTGTACGGATCGGCCGCGGGGGCGGCAACAAGGTGAAATATGTCACAATC
Organism: Ardenticatenia bacterium; assembly: GCA_014237545.1. Lineage (GTDB taxonomy): Bacteria > Chloroflexota > Anaerolineae > Promineifilales > Promineifilaceae > Promineifilum. The sequence goes on from JAACJX010000078.1 coordinate 4,013, forward strand.
ANGNCGGCCGGCTTGCCGCAATTCTANGACGAACAGTCGGGGGNGCGAGGCCGCGGCGAAATCCGCTCCGCCGGGCGGAGCCTCCTGCGCTCGCCGCGGCCTCGCCCTCTGCTGGGGGAGTAATCCGCCAGATTGCTCTTCAAGTCCTGTGCGATTCAGCCGATCTATCCCTCGAATCGGCGTAATCCGCGAAATCGTTGGATTCGATTTCTTTGTTATTCGAGCGTGGCCGGCTTCTCGGCGATGCGCGGCTCCAACTCGACCCCCGGCAGCGACCACAGCACCGCCAGAACGACCAGGCCGCCCACCGGCGCCAGGCCGATCCACAACCACCAGACACTCTGGCCGGCATCGCGCAGTCTTCGCGCGCCCACGGCCAGCAGAGGCAGCAGCACGGCGACCAGGAAAATGCTGCTTAGCGCCTCGCTCGCATAGGCAAACGCGCTCGCGCCCAGGACCACAAACAAAAAGAACCACCAGAACTCGGCCCGGCCGGCCCGGCCGTTAAACTCGGCATATTTCGTCAGGCAGACGCGAATAGCTTCNAAAAAGGACATGTTGCCCGCTTCGTCCTGGGCTTCGACGGTTAAAACCTCTTTCAACGTGGACTCCTTGCCGATCATCGTCACGGCTTCTTTCAAGGGTGTGATCCAGCTCGNNNGCGAANCGGATCCGTCCACATTCTCNGGGTTTTCGCCCTCGCCATCAACTGTGGAAAACCCTGGTTTTTCGATTTCGGCCCCCTCTAGGGGTTCCCTCAGCCTCANAATCAACTCGACTCTGGAGCTTACCTCNTATTTGGCATAGATATTCTTCAGGTGAAACTCAACCGTGCGCTCGGAAATGCCCAGCGCTGAGGCGATCAGCTTGTTGCTCAGGCCGCGCAGCAGCATATCCACGACGTCCTGCTCACGATTACTCAGTTGTGGTTTTTCCATATGACCTGCCCCGGAAACCGAATAANGAGGCCGCCGCCCGGCCCGCGGCGGGTATTATAACCCGGATCGCGGGCAATGGGGCGAGGTTGAGCACCGGGGCGGTGCGGGTGCTACGGCACGGCCAACAGCGTCCCGCCGGCCAGGTCATAGCGCCACCACCCGCCGGCATCGTCCTCCAGCAGCAGCNCCCCCGGCTCTTCCNAGGCNACCGACTGGAACGCCGGCTCGGCCGAGCGNAGCAGCACCCGGCTGGCCATACCCGGCAGGTCCGCCCGCGCCAGCGTCGTCTGCCCCGACTGGCCGGGAACACAGAACGCGCCGGCCTGCAGGTAGACCAGCGACNCNCCGTCGGGCGACCAGGCGATNGGNCCGAGCGCCGCCGCGGGATCNNCGGCCGCNACNCGGCCGACCGCGCCGCCGTCGATGTCGTAGACCACCAGATCGCGCTCGTCCCAGACGGCCAGCCGCGNCCCATCGGGCGAGANNGGNCCGCCGCCNAGATCGGCCGTGCTGCCNTNNGNNATATCAACNCGGCTGANNGGCNGNGTNCAGTNGCCGCAGCCNTCNGGCACGCCNTCGCGNGCCNTGGTGTANTAGAAGTAGCGGCCACGCGGCGACCAGAATCGTCCAGCCAGCCCAAACGCGCCCAGCCCGCCGCAGGACTGAAGTTGCCCGTCGACGAATTGCGCCGCGCCACCGTCGACGTCGACGAT
>JAACJX010000256.1 GCA_014237545.1 Ardenticatenia bacterium
CAATGACTCATCTACCAGGCGAACCGCCGCGCTTGTTCTGTTGACAGTGGCCCTCGTTATCACCGGGCTGGCCGCTCTCACCGCTCCTGTTATGGCCGAAGCACCGGCGCCGAACCCCGGCACCGCCAACTTCGAAACAAAATTCATGACCGACATGATCGACCACCACGCCATGGCTGTCCACATGGCTGAGATGTGTGTCGAGAAAGCAATTCATGAAGAACTTCGAACGACGTGCGAGGCGATCATCGCCACACAAAGCCAGGAAATCGAGCTGATGCAATCGTGGTTGTCCCGTTGGTACGGCATAACCTACGAACCACAAATGAAACCCGGCGCCATGCGCCAGATGGAAAAGATGATGGCCATGAGCAGCGAAGAGTTCGAGATCGCGTTCATGGAGGAAATGATCCGCCATCACGAAGGTGCTATCCGCGAAGCCGAGCAGTGCCTGAAGCGCGCCTACCATGAGGACTTGATCGATTTGTGCCAGAATATCATAGAAACACAGAGCGCCGAGATTGCCGAGATGGAAGCTTGGCTTTGTGAATGGTATTCGATCTGCAAATAGGTAAAGATGGACCGGAAAAGGCCGCATTACCTGAGCTATCTCTACTTAGCCCACGCGCAGCCTTGCCTTACCCTGCTCTTTTTCCGAACCGATAATGTGTGACACTGGAGGTCAAGATGCATAAATTACGAGAAATGATGTCTGCTCACCCTAAGACCGTGGCGTCAAGAAACAGTGACTTAGATAGCGCTGTAGAGGCCATTGCATCGTGTGCCCAGGTTTGTACTTCCTGCGCCGATGCGTGTCTGGCAGAGCCGATGATCGCCGATCTGGTGCGCTGTATCCGCTTGAATCTGGATTGCGCCGATGTTTGTCTGGCAACCAGCCAGGTTCTGACACGCCAGACTGCCATTGAGTCGGCTTTGTGGCGTGATTTGGTCAATGCCTGTCGTACAGCTTGTCGAGTATGTGCCGAGGAATGCGAGCGCCATGCCGACATGCACGAACACTGCCGCATCTGCGCCGAACACTGCCGCGAGTGCGTGCAGGTGTGCGACGGTTTGCTTCAGACCGTCTCGGCATAGTGCAGGCAGACAAAGGAGAACAAGAAGAACCTCCCGGCAAAACCACGGGAGGTTTTTCTTTCGTAGGATGACCTGGGCGACGTATCTTGATCAATAACCCTCAACCACGATGTTTCCTTACACTCATGCTATTTGCTTTGTAAAGGTAAAGCGTAGCCGTAGCCGTAACCCTTTTCGAGAACCCCTCTGACCTCTCCACTTATAGCACCTTTAATATCTAATAGTAAGGGACCAAGCCAAACGGCGCATTCGTCCCAAGCCATAACCCGCTACACTGACATTACTTCCGGTCGATATAGCGAAACAGCCGGATGAGCGAACATATTCAATAGAGCTTCAATAGAAAGAGGTGAATCACATGAGCGAAAAGCTGGTAGATGAAAAGGGCGAGGTCAATTTCCCCGACCCGCCTTTCGCGCGTATCTTGTTCAGCACGACGCGCTTTGCCTGGCTATGGCTGATTATCCGTCTTTATCTGAGCTACCGGTGGATGACCTCCGGCTTCGGCAAGCTGACCAATCCGGCCTGGATGCAAGGCGGAGAGGCGCTTAAAGGTTTCTGGGAAGGAGCGGTAGCGATACCGGAAGCGGGGCGGCCGCCCATTGCATTCGGCTGGTATCGAAGTTTTCTGCAATTTTTGCTCGATACCGATTCGTACACATGGTTTGGCCCTCTCGTCTCCATAGGTGAAGTGGTCGTTGGTATCTTGCTGCTGCTGGGGGCTTTCACCGGCATCGCCGCCATCATCGGCGGATTTATGAATTTCAATTTCATGTTGGCCGGTTCTGCCAGCGTAAACCCGGTCTTTTTTCTGCTCCAAGTGTTGTTGATCTTGGCCTGGAAAGTTGCCGGCTGGTATGGGTTGGATCGCTGGCTGCTGCCGCGGCTGGGTACGCCGTGGTATAGGGGGACAGCGCGGGAGCGAGCGGCTGACACGGTCTCCATCTCTTCTACACCGTAGAGGAATAGCAATGACTGGCCGCGTAAGTAACCGCGACCAGTCATTGCTCATAGGAACGTGTCTGGGCCTTCGGGTGGCTCAACAGGTAGGCTGAACCAGAACGTTGCTCCTTGCCCAGGCGGACTATGGGCTCCGATCCGGCCACCGTGAGCCTCGATTATGGAGCGGGCCACCGCAAGACCGAGACCACTACCGCCGCCATCACTTAGGCGCGCGCGCCCTTGGTCGGCGCGATAGAAGCGCTCAAAAACATTCGATAGCGCCTCGGCCGGGATGCCCGGGCCGGTATCGGTCACGCTGACCCGGATAGACTCATTTTCCCGCGCAAGACCAACGGCGATGCAACCGCCATCGGGTGTGTAGCGCAACGCGTTGGACAACAAGTTATCAAGCACTTGCTGCACACGCTGGCGATCAGCGCGGACAAGCGGGAGGCTATCCGCCGGGGCAATCGACAACTTGACACCACGAGCCTCCGCCGGCGGGCGAAAAGCGTCGAGTGTCTGGGCAGCCAGAAGACCCAAGTCGAGCGACTCTGGTATCAGGCTGAGTTGGCCTGACTCAGCGAGCGCCAGTTGCCGCAGGTCTTCTACCAACCGACGCAATAGCAACGTCTTGTCCAGGATAGGCTCCAATGCCTCTTGGGTTAGAGGAAAGATGCCATCCTGCAGCGCTTCGATATTTCCCTGGATAACGGTGATGGGTGTTCGCAACTCGTGGGCGATGTCAGCCGTCAACTGCTGCCGCAGGGCCTCGGCGCGACCCAGTTGCACAGCCATACGATTGAAGGCATCTGCCAGGTCACTGATTTCATCCCCTGAGGCAACGCTCACGCGCTGACTGAGGTCGCCCGCGGCCACAGCGCTCGCGGCCATAGTCAGGCTTTTCAGCGGCCGGACGACGCGCCAGACGATCAGACCGCCGAACACCAAAGCCAAGGCCCCGGCCAGGAAGACGGAAGATAGAATGGCCTGGTTTATCACGCCTAGAAAGCGCTCTCCCTGCTCCTCGGCCTGTACATCCGCTGTCACCAGCAAGGCACCGATCACTTCCTCACCATCGGTAATAAACGTGCCATTCTCTTGCAGGACATCGGTGTCCAGCTGTGTACCCGCCATATCACCGCCCGTGTCGGCTACCACACGACCATCGGTGTCGCTAACCAACACGCGGTAGCCCATCATTGACCACATCGGGCCGCCTATCCCCATCCCCATGTTGCCCATCATCTCGTGCCCGCCACGGCTGGAAAGCACCTCGGTCACGCCTTCCCAACTGCCGCGCTCAACATAGTAAGTAGCTAGATCGGGGGCCAACCCCTGAGCGAGGCGCTGCCCCCCGGTCGTGGTGTAGAGAGCAAACTGGGAAGCTACGGTCCGGCGTGCCAACCACGTCGCCAGGAGGCCACCGGCCACGATCACCACCAAGAAGGCCAACATGATACGGCCGAATAAACCGAGTCGTGGCCCGCTAGAAGGTATCATTGAATTTGTATCCAACACCGAACACTGTCAGCACGAAGCGTGGCTGGTTGGGATTCGGTTCAATCTTGGCTCGCAGGTTCTTGATGTGGCTATCGACAGTTCGGTCTAGCCCTTCGTAGTCAGAGCCCAGGAGATCGATCAATTGTGATCGAGTGGAGCAGAGCGAACTCGGTCGGCGTCAGATCAACGACCTGGTCATCCACTTTGACGACATGCCGGGTAACGTCAATGACCAGCGGCCCGGCGGCTATTTGTTCAGGAGTGGCCGCGGGACGGGCCGAACGGCGCAAGACGGCGCGCACGCGGGCGACAAGCTCGCGAGGGCTGAAGGGTTTGGGCATATAGTCGTCAGCCCCAACCTCAAGGCCGACGATGCGGTCTGTTTCATCAACGCGCGCGGTAAGCATGATGATCGGCGTCTGCGCTGCCGCTCCCGCCATTTGTCGCACTTGGCGAGCTACGTCGATTCCATCGAGAGGAGACAAGCCAGGTGGTGTCGGCAGATTGAGATCCAGGACAATGAGGTCGGGGCGTTCGCGGCGAACGATCTCGAGCGCGGTCGTGCCGTCCCGGGCCGCCAGCACTGCGTACCCGCCCTGCTCCAGGTAGCCACGGGCTACGCGGATGATCTCAGGCTCATCGTCGACGATCAGAACTGTGATCACTGATGGTATTATGCCCTAGCTCGTTTGGTTTCACACCGTACATATAAGAGCAGCAGGGCGGGCGAAAATTGTCATGGTCAGTGCCCACCCTGCTGCAACCAGTTCTACGGCTTTTAACTCAGTGATTAAGCATTCGGAGCATTTGCTTGTGCGCCCATACCGGGGCACGGACCTTCCATCCCGCCATGTCCTGCGCCCCACGGCTGCGAGATGCGCGTCGCCAGCATCGAGGCCATCATGGGCTGCATCGCCTCGGCCTGTTCCGGGGTCATGGTGCCGGACTCCACGGCTGCGTCGAGCGCTGTTTGGTGCTGCGCCAAAGCCGCATCAACGATTAGCTGTACGTCAACATCGTACTTCGCCGCCAGTTCCGCGATAGAGATGCCCGTCGCCAGCTCATCGCGCACTTCGTCCGCCGTTATGCCCACCTGCTCGGCGACGATATCGATCAGGTTGAAGTTGCCCATCATGCCGCTCATGCCGTTCATCATGCCCGGGCCCATATGGCCGCCTTGCTCCATCATGCCGGAACCCATCTGGCGACGTCCCATCATGCCGCCCGCCATCATGCCCGGGCCAAAGCCTGGAACCTGCGGCGCCGGCGTACCCTGGGCAAACGCCAGCACAGCGGTAATTGCAAGGGCCACCACTAGCACCGACAACATGACGATTAGTCTAGTCTGTTTCATTTCGTTACTCCTTTCAATGAGCGCTCGCGCCCACCTTTATTTGTACGCTGTGTATGGTAATCGTGACCCGTGGAGATTTAATGGAGAGGTGATGCAATCCGGATGCAACCCTTCTGTGGCGCCACTTGGTCAATACCTGCCGCGCGGCCTGCCTTGTGCGCGCGGAGGAGTGCGCGCCACACCGACATGCACCAGCACTAACGACATAGAGGCTTCGGCAACACGCGCCAAAGCCGGCGCAGCAATGCTGCCTGTAACACGCGGCCTTCCTTGCCCGACACACTTAGAACGGCAGCGGCCCCCCCGTCACAGTCTCATACCACTCGGTCAGAAACAGCATCGCCTCCTGAAACCGTCGCGCCGGTAGCAACTTGTAGCTGGTGATGCCGAACTTGCGGTAGAACTCTCCGTAGACACCGCCGAACTCATTACGGCCGCTGGCCTTGCTCAGGGCCAGGGCAACCGCCTTAACCGCTTGGCTGATTTGGCTGGCCTGGTCCTGGCTGACGGTGCGCCCTGGCTGATTTAGACTGTCCTCAATAGTTTCTAGACGGGTTTCCAGCTGCTGGAAGCGCGTGCTGGCGCGCTGCTCCATTAGGGCCTGGTTGCGGGCCAAGGCAAGGATAGCCTGGGCCAGATGCACCGCTTGGGCAGTTTCGGGGGAGACGCCGGCCAGGATGTCGGTGTCTTCCACAGTCAGGCGACCCTCTTGGAAGGCTTCGGCCAGGACGCGGTAGCAATGCTCTTGGTAGCGGATAATGCGTTCGCGCAGTTCAGGCCGGACGCGGTCGGCGCTGATGGTGAAGAGCCAGCCGTTGATGTATTCTAGCGGTAGACAGAGCATCTCCTGCGGCCCCCCACCCCGGGTGCCGGGCGAAGGGGGGATCGTTACGATCCCCCCTTTGACATGCCGGGAGAGGACTGGGTCACGGTGGAGGCGCAAGCGTTGGGAGCGCCATGCCAGCCCAAGACTTTCAGCGATGGGCCTAATGGGCACATAGACCTGCCGGCCGGCGTCGGAGGTATCGACGGCGATGGCGATGATTGTGTCATCGTAGAAGAGTACCGATTTCTGCTCAACCGGGATGAGAGCGCTCATAAGTCTGTCCTTCGCTTTCAGTAGCTAAGTGTATGTTAGCAGGGTTATAGCACTGGCGGTAGTTACTTCATTAGGGCAGCGATTTGCTTCTCAACGTCAAGTACTGTCGTCACTGGACAGTCTCCGTGACCGGGCCCCAATCAGCGGTGAGACGCCGCATGTCAGGCGGTGTGTAGACCGCGCCGCTGTAGGTTTCAACGCTGAGAAGCGGGTCAATAGCGTGAATCTGGCCGACGATAGCTTCAAGCAGTTGAGCATGCCGCTGCTGCTGCTCGGCGAGTTGGCCGGTGGTATCGGCATCCTCGTCGGGAAAAGGCCGGCCGTTGAAAGTCTGCCGATGCTTGCCCTGGACAACGGTCAAGCTGGCAATAGACTGCTGGCCGCCTGGGGTGGTGACAAGCGCTGTGAAGACGCTTATCGGCCGCTCCACCTGCAAGCCGAGCTGGCTATTGACGGTCTCCTGCTGGATGAGCAGTTCGCCGTAGATGGTAACATGGCTCTGGCCATTGCGAGCAACGTTCGTCGCGAAGTCGTTTACGGTTGTAAGTTGGATGATCGGCAAGGCTTGGGTCATGGTTGCATTCTCTTGGCGTGTGTGGGTTTAACGAATGTCGAACAACTGCCCCCAAAGGGCAATACTCTTGAGCTGGTCGTTGTGGTAGATGAGGGCGATGACGTCTTCATGGCCGTTGGTGTGTTCACGTACCACACGCTCAGTTTCGGCCTTCGTCGCGAACTGCTCTTCGTCCTCGTTGCAGGTGATGGCGCGCCAGTCGGCGCTGAAGGGCTTTTTCATGGCTTACTCCATGCAGTCTAGAAACTACGATTGGGTTAAATCCCCAATGGCGTTTTCTATTAGCTTCTATTAGTTACTAATAGTATAGGTGTTTGTTCGCCTGATGTCAATCCTAGGCTTCAATGATGAAGTTGAAGGCGAGTGCCCGCTGTCTTGCGATAGTCGCGCCACAATTCGGGCAGACAAGCGGCGCTTCGGGATAGCCCTGGTCGAGCGGGCGCACCATGATCGGCCGCCCATCCCGCCGCCGGCACCGGCCGCGGTGGTAGACGGCGAGACGCATAGGGGCGATGCCCCAGGCGTGTAGGAGCACCATTGCCGGCAGCGCGCTGTCCATGCCCTTGTAGATCGTGTAGGTCTTGCTCTCCGTGATGACGTTGGCCACGGTCGCAGCGGCATCTTCTTCAGTCATCGGAAGGGCGGCTGTCAGGGCGCTGCCGTACTGATGTTGATCAATCATGGCTATCTCCTATACATGTTGGAATCGAAGTTACTGTTCAGTTCTGGAGGGTCCCGGCACGCCGTGGCGTGGTCACGGAGCGAGCACATTGGTGGTCGGCTTGCACGACGCAGGCGCGATGTCTATGCGAATTCCCCTACCCTAGGGGAAGTTCGGCGCGCCAGCTAGAACAGGGTTATCGGACAGCCGCGGCCTGAGCGCACCCGATCTTTCCGGCCAGTACCACTCTTCGTTGAAAGCGCAGCAGGAGCAAAGCCCCATTCCTGGGTCGATGTTCTCCTTGACATCGATCCCGCTGGTAACAACCCAGAGGACAAGGTCCTCATCGGTCTCATCGTCGAACAGCGGTTCCGTGAAGCCACAGACGCTGGTAACCGCGCGGGTTTCCAGGTCTACCTTGCCGATGCGATGCAAGGTCTCAGCCCCATCACTTTGGTACCAGTAGCCAGGTCTAAGTTGGTCAATTGCTAAGGCTTGCATGGAATGTACTCGCTATGGGCATTCATTGCCGCGACCGGACAACGCCGGTCACAGCGCTCGCACTATCTCGTAGTGCTCCCCCTCTTTGAGAGCGGCCAGACCGCCCAGCCATTCGTAGCTAGCCGTGCGGTGGCTATCGTAGGCGTCGTGGATCATGATGAGGCCGGTTCCGTTCCAGCGTCCGGCTTCGTGCAGGTCGCGAGCGACTTCCAGCGCGCGGTGCCATGCGCCAGTATCGGTAAACCCGCGGCCGACCTTAACCTGGTCGTGCCAGTTGATGGTATTCATTTGTCTCCTATGGTGTGTGTGAAAACCTCAGCTCTCTTCGTAGAGGGCTTTGTGCCGCACATAGGCCGAGGCGCTCATACCGGCCGTCGCCGCCCGGCGCAACAGTTCCAGGTATTCGCTGTCGGTCAGCCGGAACTTGAACTGCCTCCCTTTCCCTCGCGTGTTGATAGCAGCATCGGGTTCTGTTATCAGCTGGGCCAGCAGCGCCCGATCCTGCGGGTCCAGGTCGGCCTGCTCGTCGGCCAGAGCCGCCTGCGCCGCCTGCGCCAACAAGCTGCGGGCCAGGGTTGCATTCTGGCGTTCGGCTGCCGCTCGCGCGGCCAAGGCCGGCTGGACAGCCCGGGGCGACTTTTGGATGAGTAAGGTCAGAAGCTGGTCGTTCATGATAAATGTACCCTGTTCGTGACTCTATTGTACCCTTTTTGTGTCCACAAATCTATAACATATCTCACTGGCTTTCAACAGTAGTTATTGACTGCTGTTAGTTCTAATGCTATTCTATAGGCGTAGTGCGTGTTTATTACTGGAGGTTCTTGAGTGGCCGATTCCGACGCGCGCACCGTCTCCGTCTGGCTTCCAAGCGATGTCCTGGCGGAGTTGGACGCCTATGCCGCGGCCGAGGAGCGATCACGATCATGGGTGATTGTGAAAGCAATCAAGCGGTTCTTGCGCGAGGAAAGGGACCGGCGAGAGCAAGACACACAAACTGAAGAGGAGTCGCACCCGCGGCCGGGGCGCTAACCAGCGACCGCGGGTGCTTGCGTCGTGCTGTCTAGGGCAGCATCGGCGCCGGCGTGATGATACTCTCCGGCGCCGGTTGTTGCCAACCGGAGGTGTCTC
>JAACJX010000146.1 GCA_014237545.1 Ardenticatenia bacterium
GATGTGCTCGCGGCCGATATGCTCTTCGCCACCCTCGACCCCACCACACGCAAGGTCAACATGCCCGGCGGCCGCGAGCTTCTCTTCACCGACACGGTGGGGTTCATTCAGAAGTTACCGACGCAGATCGTCGCCGCTTTCCGCGCCACGCTGGAGGAGATCGGCGACGCCGACATGCTTCTCCACGTCGTGGACGCGACGCACCCCAACGCGGCCGAGCAAATCGAGGCGGTTGAGGACACGCTGGCCGAGCTGGAAGTNGATCATCTGCCGATGGTNATCGCTCTCAANAAGGCCGACCAGCTGGANGATCCGGTNGAGACGGCNCGGGANNTGGATCTGTCGGCCCCGGCGGCCCTGGTGTCGGCCAAGACGGGCAAGGGNATCGACGAATTACTGATCATGATCGAGGCCGCCATGGTGCAGTTGCTCCAGCCGGTTGAGGTCCTTATCCCTTACGACCGCGGTGATCTGCTCTCCCTCTTCTACGAGCGGGGCCAGGTGGACCAGGAGAAGCACACCGGCGATGGCGTGCATTTATTCGGCCGCGTTCCCAAGCGGCTTATCCCCGTCTTTGAACCTTTTCAGCCCGCATGAAATCAATCACCGAACTCTCCCGCCTACCCGAAGTGCGGTCCGCGCTGGCCGAATTTCACGAGCAACTAGATGCTGTCGTCGAGCAAGTCATCGCCATCCAGCAGGTTCCCGCCCCGACGTTCGAAGAAGAGGGCCGCGCCCGATTCTTTGAGGAACTTTTCAAGGCTCATGGCCTGGAAGATGTCAGTCGCGACGCGCTCAATAATGTCTACGGCAAGCTTGCCGGAGCTTCTCCGACCCAACCGCCGGTCGTGATCTCCGCCCACCTAGATACTGTTTTCCCGATGGGAACTGACCTGACGATCAGGCGAGAGGGCAACCTGTTGTACGGTCCGGGTATCGGCGACAACTGCACCGGGCTGGCCGGGCTGTTGCAAACGGCGCGGGCCATCCGCGAGCACCAGNTGCGGCACGCGGCCGATATCTACTTTGTGGCCAATGTCTGCGAAGAGGGGCTGGGCGATTTGCGNGGCATGCGCGCCGTGGTTGACCGATTTGGCGGCGAGGCGANCTATATCNTCGTCGANGGCGGCCTCTTCGGCAAGCTGATCCATCAGGCCGTGGGCGTGCGGCGCTACCACATCAGGGTATCCGCTCCCGGGGGGCATTCCTGGGGCGGGTTCGGGGCGGCCAGCGCCATCCACGTTNTGGGGCATCTCATCGTCGATATCGATAGTCTGGTCGTGCCCACCATTCCGAAGACGACCTACAACGTGGGCATCATCCAGGGCGGCATCTCCATCAATACTATCGCCCATTCGGCCGAATTGTGGCTCGACCTGCGGTCGGAAGGCGCGGAAGCCCTGACCCAACTGGTGCGGGATGTGGAAGAGATCGTGCGCAAGCGCAACCGNAAGTACGCCCTCGANGGCGACGCGGTGGAGATCGCGATGGAGCAGGTGGGTGACCGGCCGGCGGGCAGCATTAGCCGTCAGTCGCCCGTGGTGGTGGCGGCCGACGCCGCGCTGCGGGCCGTCGGTAGCGAGGACGTCCACTACATCGTCAGCAGCACCGACGCGAATATCCCGTTGAGTCGCGGCTATCAGGCGGTCTGCCTNGGATTGACCCANTCCGGGAACTCCCACCGGCCGGACGAGTTTATGGACAAAACGAACCTGCCGCTGGGCCTGGGGCAACTGTTGCTGGTGGCGCTGGCGGCTGCGAATTAGCGCTGCAAGGCCNCNGCAAGCGGGCGCANGAACGGGTGGGAGGCGAAATTCCCGCTATAAATCTGTTTACAACGCATTGACAGGGGGCATTCCCATGGATTTTCAACTGACTGACGAACAACGCGCTTTAAAGGACGTCGTCCACGATTTTGTGGTGCGCGAGGTCCGCTCACGCGCCCGCCATACGGACGAGGCAAGTGAGTTCAACTGGCCGGCGATGCGCAAGATGGGGCCGTTGGGCNTGCTTGGCCTGGAAGTCCCGGAGGAGTACGGGGGCGCCGATCTCGACGCGATCAGCGTNGCTATCGTCATCGAGGAGCTGGGATGGGGCTGCGGCTCCACAGCCCTGGCCATCGCCGCGCACAATGGTCTTGGCCTGGGGCCCATCGTGGCCTATGGTAGCGAAGAGCAGAAGCGCCGCTGGCTGCCGCAGTTGACCAGCGGCGAGGGCAAGCTGGCCTGTCTCAGNCTGACGGAGCCTGGCGCGGGCTCAGACCTGAAAGACGGCGTCCGCACCCGCGCCGTNGCCGACGGNGACTCGTGGGTTATCGACGGGGCGAAGATGTGGATGACCAACGCCTCTATCTCCGANCTGATGGTCGTCNTATGCCGCACNGGCGAGAGAGGCAGCCACGCCTTGAGCCACATCCTGGTNCCTTCNGACACGCCCGGCGTCATCATCGGGCCGCCGGAGAAGAAGATGGGGCTGCATGGCTCGCCCACCCACGCCGTCACCTTCGACGGCGCGCGCGTGCCGCGCGAGAACCTGTTGGGCGTCGAGGGGCGCGGCCTGGCCCAGACGCTGGCCACGCTGGACAGCGGCCGCATCGGCATCGGCGCGCTGGCGCTGGGGCTAGCCCAGGCGGCTTATGAAGAAGCGCTCAAATACGCCCAGGAGCGCGAGGCCTTCGGCCAGCCGATCGCCAATTTCCAGGCTATCCAGTGGATGCTAGCCGACGCGGCCACGGAGATNGAGGCCGCGCGGCTGATGGTCTACAAGGCGGCCTGGCTCAAGGGGCTGAAGCGGCCGTATTCGACCATGGCATCCATGGCCAAACTGTTCGCCACCGAGGTCAGCGAGCGCGTCTGTCGCAACNCTATCCAGATTCACGGCGGCTACGGTTATAGCTCCGAGTTCGAAGTGGAGCGCATGTACCGCGACACGCGCCTCATGACCATCGGCGAGGGCACGAGCGAGATCCAGCGCATGGTCATCGCCCGCCATATCTTGCAATAGCTCTCAGAGCGTCCGGTTATGCTGGCGAGAGGGGCGGGTGTTACATTCACCCGCCCCTTTTTGTTGCTAGGGCATAAACCGCGGGTAGCGGGTGGGGGATGCCGGCGGCTCCCTATTCAACAGCGTCGGCGGGTTGGGCCGGAAAATATCGGGATCGATCTGGCCGATGCCGGGGTCGATGATGTAGTAATGGCTGACGGCGTAATCCCCCAGCGGCGCGATCAGGCGTTGGGCTTCATTGTGGATATTGCCGAAATTCGGGCCTAAAAACCAGAT
>JAACJX010000149.1 GCA_014237545.1 Ardenticatenia bacterium
CGCGCCCACATCTCCGGCGCGCCGGCGTATTTGTCACTGTTCGGATCGTTCGTGCCCAGCCGGGCGCGGAAGTCGTTGAAGCCCATCGTGCCGAAGACGTACTGGATCAAGTCGACGACGGCGATGAACTCGTCCTCCAACTGATCCGGCGTCACGAACAGGTGCGAGTCATCGACTGTGAAGCCGCGCACCCGCGTCAGGCCGGTCAGCTCGCCGCTCTTCTCGTAGCGGTAGACCGTGCCGAACTCGGCCAGCCGGTAGGGCAGGTCGCGATAGCTGCGCGGCTCGCTGCGGTAGATCTCGATGTGGTGCGGGCAGTTCATCGGTTTGAGCAGGAACTCCTCCTCGTCCACCTTGATCGGCGTGTACTGACTGTCCTTGTAATAGGGGTAGTGGCCGCTCGTCTTATAGAGCTCCAGGTTGCCGATGTGNGGCGTGATGACCGGCAGATAGCCGCGCTCCANNTGNGCCTGGCGCAGGAAGCTCTCCAGCGTCTCGCGCAGCACCGCCCCCTTGGGCAGCCACAGCGGCAGGCCGGAGCCGACCAGCGGNGAGATNTGGAACAGNCCCAGTTGCTTGCCCAGCCGGCGGTGGTCGCGCAGGCGGGCCTCTTCCAGNCGCTGCAGGTACTCATCCAGNTCGGTCTTGTTGTGCCAGGCCGTGCCGTAGATGCGCTGGAGTTGCGGGTTCTCTTCCTTGCCGCGCCAGTACGCGCCGCCGGTGCGCAGCAGCTTGACGGCGTTGGGCTTGATGTCGCGCGTGCGGCCGACGTGCGGCCCGCGACAGAGATCGACGAACTCCCGCTGCCGGTAGATGCCGACCTCGGCCGCCGGTTCGGCCGTCGGGTTGCCCATCTCATCGACCTTGCCNGCGGCCAAATCCTTGATTAGCTCGACCTTGTATGGCTGTTCGCCGAAAAACGCCAGCGCCTCTTCCACGCTCATGCTCGTGTGCTGGAACTCGACGTTGTCGCGCAGCAGTTCCTTCATGCGCTCCTCGATGCGCTCCAGGTCTTCGGGCGAGAAGGTACGCGGCTTGCCGCGCTCGTCCTTGCCCAGGTCGAAGTCATAGTAGAAGCCGTCCTCGATGGGCGGGCCGATGGCCAGCCGCGCCTCGGGGAAGAGCCCGACCACCGCCTCGGCCATCACGTGCGCCGCCGAGTGGCGGATGCGATATAGATCCGTTTCGATATATGGAATATTGCCGTTTTCTGACATGGTACACCTCAAATAACCGCTGACCGCCGACCGTTGCATGGTTTCGTTCTGGCGGCGGTGGCCGTCGACGGTCAGCTGTCGGTTCAAATAAAAACGCCGCCGCCCCGTATTGGGGCGACGGCGGTCGCGGTTCCACCCAATTTCGCCGGACNCAAACGCCCAGCGCACTTGATTTGGCCGATAACGGGGCCGGCCGGGCCGTCTTATTTGGTGGGCAGACGTNCTGTCTGCCCTGGGAGGCAAACCATTGGTTCGCCTCAACCGTTCAGTCGGCCGCTCCCGGGTGGTTTTCGTCGCCTTCGCTGGCGGCGGTCGCTCTCAGCCTGTGGCGTTCCGCTCTCTGACGCGCGTCTGGCGATTACTCGTCCCGGTCAACGCATTACTTATTATGTGCTTTATACNCGCCATTATAGACCAGCCGGGCGNGAAGTCAAGCAGCGCCCGGAAAAGCGCCCGCCNCAANCNCTCGGATTCATTCCGTCTATCCCCGCCACCGATAAGCTTCCGGCACCGGGAAAACGCCTTCCCATACCACGTTGCGGAAATAGTTGGGGTCGGTGTTGCCCTCGGTGTTGATCAGCAGCACNTGAGAATGTTTATCTAGCTGAAGCTGTTCTTTGAACGCCGCCGCGCCTTCGTAGCCCATGGTGAAGGCCAGCGCGCCCAGCGTGACGGCCCCAGACTCGCCGGAAATCACGACCGGGTCGCCCTTCAACGGCACGCCATACATTCGCATCCCCTTGGCGGCCACGTAGTCGGGGGCAGTAACGAAGAAATTGGCGCAATCGCGAAGAATTTCCCATGCCAGCGGGCTGGGTTCGCCGCAGGCCAGCCCGGCCATGATCGTGTCCAGGTCACCGGAAACGGAATGTGGCCGACCGTCGCCCATCTGCGTGGAAAAATAGAGACAGGCGGCCGCGCGTGGCTCCACGACAACCGAGATCGGCGCCTCCGCCCCGAACAGTTTTTTATAGAAAGCGATCACCGCCGCCGCAAAAGCGCCCACACCGGCCTGCAAGAAGATGTGGGTCGGTTTCACGATACCCTGCGCCGCCAGCAGTTCCTGGGTCTCGGCCATAAGGGTCGTGTAGCCCTGCATNACCCACATCGGCACATCCTCATAGCCGGGCCAGGATGTATCGGAGATGACCTGCCAACCGTTCGCCCGCGCGTCCTCTTCGCATTGGCGCACGGCGTCATCGTAGTTGCCATTCACCACCCGCACTTCAGCCCCATACTCGGCGATGGCCGCGATCCGCGCCTGTGAGGTGTTCTTGTGCACGTAGATGACGCAGGGAAAGTTCAACTTGCGTGTCGCCCACGCCAGCCCCTTGCCGTGGTTGCCGTCCGTGGCGCTGGTGAAGGTGATGTCGCCCAGCATGGCGCGGATTTCATCGGANATCAGATCATCAAAGGACAACCGGGGGCGGCCGACCTTTTGGCAGATGAAGCGGTAGATGGCGAAGGAGCCACCCAGCGCCTTGAAGGCATTGAGACGCATGCGCGCCGATTCGTCTTNGACCCAGATGCTGCCCACGCCGAGGCGCGAGGCCAGGTTGGACAAGCGCTTGAGCGGCGTCATCTCGTAGCCCGGCAGTTGTGAGTGGAAAGCCCGGGCCTCATCTGTGATGCCGTCGGGCAGNAAGCGGTTGACAGCCGCGCTCTCCGTCTGGGCATTCGCATAGCGGTTTTTTAACCAGGTGATAGGTGTTTCATCAATATGATTCATGATTGGTATTATATTCGTTATTTTTGGCGTGGTCTCTACCCGCAATAATTGCCTGCCACTGTTCAGACTCTGCGATCATGGATCATCTGAAACAATATTCGTTCGTGGTAAGATATCTATATGGATGCTCATGATAGAGGCATGAAGGACCATATGAACCATTCGCGCGGCCGAAACTGGCGCGAAGCTACCCGCGCCGCCATGTATGACGCCACGTTGGCCGAACTGACCGGCCGCAACGGCACGACAGAGGTCTCGTTCAACTACCGCTGGGAGCACGTGACCACGGTCGTGACGCTGGCCCTGCGGCTGGCCGAACTGACCGGCGCCGACGCGGAGATCGTCGAGGCCGCCGCCTGGCTCCACGACGTCCGCAAGTTCACCGACGGCAACCGCCATCCGATCGCCGGGGCGGCCTTCGCCCGCGACTTCCTGCCCGCGACTGACTTCCCGCCGGAGAAGGTGGAAGCCGTGGCCCAGGCCATTGCCGACCACATGGGATTGTGGCGCGACGAGCCGCTGGTGGGGCTGGAGGCCCAGGTGCTGTGGGACGCCGACAAGCTGGCCAAGATCGGGCTGACGGCTGTCTTCCACTGGGCGGGGGGCTGGCTGGCCGGCGACGAGATGCGCACCCTGGCCGACCTGATCGCCCGCGGCCGGGATGCCGGCTGGCAAGAAAAGACCGTGGCTTCGATGCACACCGCCCCGGCCAAGCGCGCCGCCGCCGCCCGGCTGGCTGCCTATCGGAACCTCTACGATGAACTAGAGCGTGAGCTGACCGGCGCGGATCTGGACCCGTAAAAATAAAAAAAACCGAGTTTCTTCTGATAATACCTTCGCCAAAAATAGCGCAAAAAGAGTGGCTATGTAATATACGTGTTTTAACTAACCAGGAAAAAATACGTCACGACATAGCCACTCAAGATGAATATTCTAGCACTATTTCAACAACTGGATTCACAACTTCCGTCAANGACTATCCGGCAAATGAGAGTTATCGTCTATGGCATGCTGGCCATGACCGGCCGAGTGACCATGCTGGGCATCGCGCGCTGGGCGGGAAAAGGGGGCAGCTACCGGACGGTGCAACGGTTTTTCCAGACCCGGATTCCCTGGAAGCAAGTGATGTGGGTCTTTTTCTGTACCCATCTTCACCGGACAACAGATGAGGTGGTGCTGGCCGGGGATGAATGCATCGTAACCAAGGCCGGGAAAGTGACTCATGGACTGGACCGTTTCTTTGCCTCTATATATGGCCGGCCGGTATCGGCCCTAGCCTTTTTCGCCCTCTCGGTAGTGAATGTCCGGGAACGTCGGGCGTATCCGGTGATGGCGGAACAAATCATTCGTAGCCGGGAAGAAAAGACAGCCGTGTCTTCCAAGGAGTCCAGGAAGCAAGCTCGGAAAACAGACGTAAGGGCAAAGGGCGGCCGGCCGCAGGGAAGTAGAACGCGGAGCAAAACCGTCGTGACGCTGACGCCGGAACTGCAACGAATTCAGGCGATGCTTCAGCAGTTTCTAGACCTGGCCGGGGCAACACTGAACCTGGCTTATCTTGTCCTGGATGGACATTTCGGCAACAACAACGCCCTGCAAATGGTGCGTCAATGCGGTCTGCACCTGGTATCGAAATTGCGCACCGATTCAGAGTTGTATTCCCCCTACGAAGGTCAGAACAAGCGGCAAAAATACGGCCGGAGAGTGGACTTTACCCACCTCCCTGACGGGTATCTGTGCCAAACAACCATTAACAACAACATACGCACCGACATTTACCAGGCTGTGTTGTTACACAAGGCATTCGCACAGCCTCTGAACGTGGTCGTGCTGCTCAAGAGTCACCTCCAAACCGGCGCTGGGGCGCATGTGATTCTCTTTGCCAGCGACCTCAACCTGAGTTGGCAGAAAGTGATCGATTTCTATCAACTGCGTTTTCAAATCGAGTTCAACTTCCGGGACGCCAAGCAGTATTGGGGGCTGGATGATTTCATGGTCGTGCGGGAAACGCCAGTGACCAATGCCATTAACCTTTCTCTGTTCATGGTGAATGTCACCAGCGTCTTGTTGCAGTCATGGCGGGCGGAGGATTCATCAGCGAGTGTGCTGGACTTGAAGGCTTATTATCGCGCCCATAAATATGTAACCGAGACATTGAAACTGCTTCCGCAAAAACCGAACCCGGTTTTAGGGCAGTCGATCTGTCGTCGGGTTTCCCGGCTAGGGATGGTTCACGCTCCCACCCCTAGCCTTTTCTCTATCTGATTTTGGCGAAGGTATTGTTCGGAGAAACTCGGTTTCTAAAGATCTCTAGAACCCTTCGAGCGCCGACAGGTCGGCCACGCCGCGGGCCAGACCGGCCACGCGCTGCAAGAGGGCCAGCCGGTTCTCGCGCACGGCGGCATCGTCGTCCATGATGAGAACGGCGTCGAACAGGCGGGTGATGGCCGGCGCCATGCGGCGGAGGGAGTCGATGAACGTCTCGACCGTGCCGTCCTTGGCCGCCTCGGCCTCGACTAGCGCGGCGGCGACGGCCTGCTCTTCGGGCAGACGCAGGTCGTCCGGCCGCAGGGCGTAGGTCTCCTTCAGCGGGCGGGTAATACGCACGCAGCGGGCATAGGCGTTGAGCAGCGTCTCCCAATCTTCGGCGCGGGTAGCCTCGGCCAGCGCGCCCGCGGCGCGGCTGGCGGCGTAGGGATCATGGGTCTGCGCGGCCAGCACGGCCTTGACGACGCTGGCCGGGTAGCCGGCGTCGCGCAGAACCACTTCCAGACGGCCGCCGATGAAAGCCAACACGTCCTCGCGGGCCTGTTCGTTCCAGGCCACGGGTAGTAGCGCCCCGGCGGCGTCGAGCCCGGCGCGCA
>JAACJX010000004.1 GCA_014237545.1 Ardenticatenia bacterium
GAGGCGTGATGAGATCGATGACCCCTTCCCAGATGAGCACGCGCACGCGGCCGCTCTTCTCTCGCCCGATGGTATTCGTCGGGTCCAGCATACGGCCATAGGAACCGATGACCGGCAGATCGCGCCACTCATCGAACGTGGCCAATAGGCCGCCCACAACCGGGATATCCCGCCAGCCGGCCGATCGGTCGTCCGGAATGTTGAAGGCAAGCAACCACCCGGCCACCAGCACGGTCAGCAGCATCCAGCCGAGCCACAGCCAGCGCCATCCACGGCGAATGGCCACCAACAGGAAAATGGAAACGATGGACAAGGCAACAACGCCGAAGAAGACGGCAAATGCCGCCGCCGGGCTGAATGTGTCGCTGATNAGGGGGCTGATCAGGATCGCGACGAGCGTCGGCAAGAGGAAAATGAAGGCCGGCAGCGCTTCCTTTAGNCGGNCGGCGATCCGGCCTTCGGACGCGTCGCGAAGCGAGACGAGCAAGACGAGGAGAAAAGAGAACAGNCCGACACCCAGGCCGATCAACGGNCCNCGGCTGCCCGACCAGTANAGCGTTAGGAGNTGGATAGNCAGCGTGAAGATGTAGACAGAGGCCCGGACCACGTCGGCCGCCGCCAGTTGCTCGTCGCCGAGGATATTGCTGAAGGCATCGACTATGCGGGCCAGCGTCAGGGGGATGACCATGATCAGGTAGGCGGCGATGAAGATCGCGTTACCCATATGCCCCGCCACGCGGGTTTGCACGTCGCCGCCCCAGGGCAACGGGTCGTGGCCGAAATGTTGCAGCAGTCCGTAGAGGGCGATCGGGATGCTGGTCACGATGGCGACGGATACGACACGCCGCACCTGCTTGTGGGTGCGAAGCGTCGCGGCCATAATGGCGAATATCACCACGTAGGCAAAAGTGGTATAGGTGCCCTGCAAGCGCTGGTAAGAGCCGGCCCAGCTGATNCNTNGATTGATAGANAANAGCGTGGANAGGATGTAAACGAGGACGAGGACAATCANCACCAGCGCAAACGGCTTGTGCCAGAAGGAATCGGGATTAGAGAAGCGCTGGTTGCCAAGTTGCCGCCACCCTTGTCGATCGATGAATCGAACCACCCAGACGGCAGCCATGAGCACCGCGATGGAACGCAGCAGGGCCAGTTTGTCCGGTTCGAAAACCCGTTCGGAATGTATATTGAAAAACAGGGGAGTGGCCAGAATGGCGACCAGCCAACCGGCTTCGAGAAAGCCGTCGCACCAACGTGTGAGCCGGGAGTTCATTGGNCCTTAGAATAGCACAGATCGCGGAACACAGGAAATGNAGAAATTCAGCTGCCGGNAGCTATTTAGNGGGGTCTCNCANGGTGATGGAATGAGCGTGCNCCTAACGCATCNCTGCGCGAGTGACCTGTTTTTCGATGGCGTTGACACGCGCCAAAACATCCTCCCAGCGATAATGCGTCATGACGAATTCGCGTCCGGCGCGGCCGATTCGCCGGCGCAGTTGCGCGTCTCCCAGCAGCGCGACGACGGCCGCGGCAAATTGCTCGGGCTCATCGGCTACCAGAAGGTGATGGCCGGCTTCCGCCTCCAGGCCATTATTGACATAAGTGCTGGTGACCACCGGTAGACCGACCGCCATCGCCTCGAGCACCTTGTTTTGCACGCCGGCGGCGAATCGCAGGGGGGCGACAAATATCGAGGCGTCATTCAGAGCGGCGTTGAGATCGGCCACGTGGCCTAATACGCGCACGCCGGGCGTTGATTCCAGGTGGCTTACCTGGGGGGCAGGTTCCGCGCCGACCAGATTGAGTCTGACATGGGGCGACGAAGCGCGAACGCGTGGCAGAATATCACGGACGAGGAATTCGGCGGCATCGATATTGTGAAAGACGCCCATGTGGCCGACAAATATCAACGCGGGGGACTCNCTNGGCANGCCTGACGGCCGGTANCGNGCCGTATCNACACCATTGGGNACCACGNGGACCTTGTCNTTTTGCTTATNGCCCAACAGCTTTTGCTTCTCGGCGTTTGAAATCAGCCAGGTNTCGTCAAAATGGCGNATGATNTCNCGCTCGTAGCGACGAATGCGTGGTAACTCGAGGCGNTAGATCAATCGCCATTTTGCGTCNCGNTANGGCAGCGAACGCTCTACTTCGCTNGAGATGGCGTCAGTCAGGTCGAGAATGCGATAGGGTTTGGGGCGACNGGCGACGAATTGGGCCATGCGGAAGAGATGNACGTAGACNGCNTCGAACNGGTGGCGGTCCAGCAACCGGTCNACNGCGCCTTGCATGACGGATGAACGGTAGTAGAGNGANTGGAACGGCATGCGCCGCCAGGCATTCAACCCGGTGGACATGGTCGATTGAAATTGCCCGCGATGGACNAGCTGGATGTCNTCGCAGTANGGGCGCAGTGGCCCGATGTGGCCCGTTTCCCGGTGATCGCCGATGAACGANAGNANCGTGATTTGATGTTGCTGCGCCAGCACGCGCAGNAAGTGATACGCGCGCAAACGNTCGCCGCGATTTGGGGGNTATGGCAATCGGCCGGTCAGGAACAAGATNCGCATGGCAATCTCTGGCGCGTCTACCATCGATCCAGCCAGGGCAAAAGGCAGATTGGTGCTGGAAAGATGGATGAGGGTATGATAACTGCCTTATGATCCGTTCGCCAGTTCTGATTATCGGTTGCGCTCGCTCGGGGACGACGTTGCTCTACAATATCCTCTCCGAGGTTCCCTCCCTG
>JAACJX010000587.1 GCA_014237545.1 Ardenticatenia bacterium
GCCCGCTTGATCGTGGCCCGCACGCGCATGATGGCCCACTGCTGGCTGGATCGCAGCCATAGGTGGCGGTTGTCCATCAGGAAGTCGATGCCGTGATCCTTGGGGCCGATGGGGTAGTCGACGGCGTCCTGCAGCACGGTCGCTTCCTCGATGCCGATCTCGTAGCCCTTGGGGATGCCGGGCGCTTTGGCGTTCTCGCGGACGGTGCCGGTGACGGTGAGCGATGACTCCTGGCCGAGCCGGACGAGCTGCTCGAACAACTCATCGCCGACTTCCGGCCGGTAGGCCACGCCCTGGGTGATGCCCGTGCCGTCGCGCAGGCGCAGGAAGAGCAGCTTACCCTTGTGGGTGCTGGCATAGAGCCAGCCCTGGACGGTGACGCGCTGGCCGACGTAATCGGCGATGCGTTCGATGGTGAAGGAAGTGGTCATAAATATCTCCAACAGAATGGCGTCAAAGCTGGAAGTATAGCAGAAAGTGGCCATACAGATGGAATCAGGTACAGCGAAGATTATTTTGATGAGGCCGCCTCTAGTTCTTTGCGTTTCCCCATATATCAGGATTTTTCAGTTTATGATGGACAGGACCAAACGGGTAGGGGCTAGGCAGCGGCGAAACCAACTTCGCCGTGCAGAACCATTTTGACCGCCGCTGCCTCGCCCTTCTGCGGAAGAGGGTCAGGCAACCGGGACAATGACCGTTTGTTTCCAGCGACGGCCATCCCGGTTGCCTGACCCCTACGCCTCACGATCAACATTGATTACTCTACAATGTTGACTACTGAAAAAGCCTGCCCCTTACACGGGCTGTCTTGCGCTCCCTTATAGTAAATGCTACGCTAACGTCATACGACTGCCGGCTCGATATGAGATTAGTATGACGATTGTATCCATTTCATCCAATTTTCAGGTGGTAATTCCCAAGTCGATACGCGAGGCATTGAAGCTCAAACCGGGGCAGAAGGTCCGTATGATCCAGCATAAGGGGCAAATCGTGATGATCCCTGTCGGCCGATTGAGTTGATGCGCGGCTTCCTGAAGGGTGTTGATAACCACTATTGAGCGCGAGGCCGATCGGATCTGAACGTCGTGGATTCGTCCTGGTGGCTGGTCGACTTCACTGACTTGCCCAACGCCGAGTTCTTTGCGACACCCGTCAGCAACCAGGTCGAACTCCTAATCCCGTGATTAGCACATACACAGCAGGCACGCCCCAGGAAAAATGAGTGGATTGACGCTGCAACCCCACTATAACCTCTGGCTCGAAAAAGACGGCGAAGTCGTCCTCTCNCTGTGGCGGGTGGAGCTGCTGCGCGCCGTGGCCGCCTGCGGCTCCATCNGCGCCGCGGCCGAGCAGATGAAAGTTCCCTATCGCACCGCCTGGCAAAAGCTCCACGAGATGGAGACGCGGCTGGGCGAGAAGCTGGTGGAGACGCAAACCGGCGGCCAGCACGGCGGCGGCGCGCGCCTGACGCCCGCGGCCGAACGCTACGTGGACCAGTTCGAGCGCTTCGCCCACGACATGGAGCGCTTNGTCGCCGACTCTTTCGCCGCCAACTTCGACGAGCGCTGATCCCCCTTCTTGTTGCTTGTGCCAATGCCCGCGCTATACTTCGAGCGTTATGATTATTTATCATAACGCTTTGTTCGTCACGGAGACCTGGCACATGCGAAAAATCATTATAGTTCTATCGATTATGTTGTTGCTTATTGCCGTAATCGGCTGCGGGCCGCAGGAGCCGGAAGTGCTGCGGCTGGCAACGACCACCAGCACGGCCGACTCCGGCCTGCTCGACGCCATCTTACCGGATTTCGAGGAAGCGAATAACGCCCGCGTCGACGTCGTCGCCGTCGGCACCGGCCAGGCCATCGAGCTGGGCGAGGCGGGCGACGCCGACGTGATCCTCGTCCACGCCCGCGCCCGCGAGGATGCCTTCATCGCCGAGGGGCACGGCGCCGAGCGGTGGGATGTCATGTACAACGACTTCGTCCTCGTCGGCCCGCCNGCCGACCCGGCGGGCGTGGCCGGCNTGACCNCNGCGGCCGAGGCGCTGGCGGCNATCGCCGCCGCTGGCGCGCCGTTNGCCTCGCGCGGCGACGACAGCGGCACGCACACGAAGGAGATGAGCCTGTGGGAAGCGGCCGGCATCACCCCCGACCCGGCCGGCGGCTGGTACAACTCCCTGGGCCAGGGCATGGGCGAGACGCTGACCTTCGCCAACGAGGCCGGCGCCTACACGCTGACCGACCGCGGCACGTTCCTGTCCATGCGCGAGAACCTGCCGAACCTGGTCGTGGCCGTCGGCGGCGACAACATCGACGGCAACGCCGACCCGGCGCTGCTCAATCCCTATGGCGTCATCCCGGTGAACCCGGATAAGTCAGACGCCATCAACGCGGAGTTGGCGCAGAAGTTCGCGGAGTGGATCACCTCGCCCGAGGTGCAGGCGATGATCGGNGAGTTCGGCGTGGAGACCTACGGCCAGCCGCTGTTCTATCCNGACGCGAAGTAGAAGGAANCGATAGCGTTGGGCGATGGGGTGAGGCCCGCGGCCGTCATTCGGCCAGGGCCACCTCATCGACCACGCCCACGACGACGGCGCGGATGGGGGCTACTTTCATGTTGAGGACCTGCCGCGCCCCGTTGCCCTCGTCGAGCACCAGCACTCGGTCGCCGGCACCGGCGCGGGCCATGTCGACGCAGATGTCATAATCGGCCGTCGGCTGGCCTTCCAAATCCAGCCGCTCAACCAGCAGCAGTTTGCGCCCGGCGAAGGCTTCATGCTTGATCGTGGCGACCACGGTTCCGGCGACGATTCCGATATACATACTACCCCATTATTTTCGTTAATATGCGCGCGCCCGCTCGTCGGCCGTCATTTGCGGTCGTCCGGCCAGGGCGCGGCCGTTTGCAACGCGGTCGCGTACTCCTGAAGCCGGTGGTCATCGTGGCCCCGGATGTGCTTCAGGAATGGAAAATCTTCCGGCGTGATCATCAGTTTTGCCAATGGCTCGACCGGCGCGTAGCTGGCGAGTTGGGCGACGTGAACCTGATAAGAGCCAAATGGGATGGGTGGTTGCGTGGCGAAGGCTCGCCGCGGCAGGAGATAGACCCAGCCGGTTCGCCAGGGGCGGCCGGCCAGCGCCGACTGACTGACCGAGAAGACATAGTATGGCCCGTGAAGCGCGCCCGTCTCGTCGGCCAGNCGAATGCAGGCGTTGGTGATTGATCCCACACGCTCCCGATCCACGATGGCAAAGAACATGGCCCACAGCCCATCGGCGGCGGCATAGACGGCTTTCTGGTTGCCAAACTCGTTGAGGTCGTCTGACTGGCGCGGCTCNAACAGTTCAATATTCGACTCGCCGGAGCCATGCAGGGCGATCGCCCGATGATCGGCAATGTGACACAGGAACTGCCACTTGGCCCACGGCAAAGCGAACTCGATGGCCGGACACCGGCCGGCGCCGAGCGTCGTCTCGAGCAACGCGTCGAAAGCCGCTTCTGTGCCTTCATCGGTGTTCGCGCTGGGGCGGGGCAGCCAATAATCCGGCAGATACATAGGGGTGCTTCCATGCGGGTCAGCGGCGATTCCGGCGCTATACCTGCACGTCATCCACGATCCCGACGATGGCGTGATCCACCGGCACAAACGTCTCCGGCAGCGCCTGGGCCGCTTCGCGGCTGCCGACGATGAATACCAGCTCGCCGGGCGCGGCCTGGGCCGTGGCATCGGCGGCCACGACCGGCTCGCCCGCCGGCTGCTGCGTCTTGCTCAGCGGCTGGACGATCAGGAACTTGATCCCTTCCAGCCCCACATATTTCTGGGTCGCCACGACCGTGCCCATCACGCGCGCTA
>JAACJX010000020.1 GCA_014237545.1 Ardenticatenia bacterium
GACCGCACCGGCCAGATCAGCGGCGTCTTCTGGGACGTGCCGCTGACCGTCGACGTCTGGGCGCGGCCGGGGCTGGCTGTGCTGGTCAGCGGCCGCGTCACGCTCTACAAGGACGCTATCCAGCTCAACATCAACGACCTGACCCGCGCCAATGGACTCGACCTGACCGTCTTCCTGCCGGCCAGCCGCCGCCCGCGCGAGACGATGCTGGCCGAATTGCGCGNCCACATCGCCGCGCTGGCCGAGCCGTGGCAGACGCTGGCCGGCTACTTGCTGNTGGAGGGNGANCTGGCCGATCGNTTCGCCACCGCTCCGGCGGCGCGCAGCATGCACCACGCCTACATCGGCGGCCTGCTGGAGCACACGCTCAGTATGNCCGCCCTGGCGCGGATGCTGGCCNGCCACTACCCGCACGTGAACGCCGACCTGCTCGNNTGCGGGGCGTTGCTCCACGACATGGGCAAGGCCCACGAGTACGCGCTGGAAGAGGGNTTCACGCGCACCGAGGACGGGCTGCTNGTCGGCCACATCGTGCGCGGGATTGTGGTCATTGAACAGGCCGCGGCCGAACTGGGCTTTCCGGAGGCCGAGCTGCGCCAGCTAGTCCACCTGATCGCCTCCCACCACGGCACGCAGGAATGGGGCTCGCCGGTCATCCCCAAGACGCTGGAGGCGGTGTTGCTGCACCAGATCGACCTGCTCGACAGTCGCGTCGGCGGCTTCATGGATCANGTGGGCAACGACGGCAGCGGGGCGGACTGGACGGCCAAGCGCAGCGAGATGTTCGGCACGGANCTGCGCCGGCCGCAAGGCTTCAGCGCCACCGCCGGACCGGATGAGGCCGTTGAGTAGGTNCAANATGGCCATATTTCTCTTAAATGCCGANTATTTCGACGAATGAACAAAAGACTGAACAGGCGATCTAGTTAAGCCAAGGCAACCCGAGCCCATTCGCGTCGATCAGCTCACCCATATCTCGTATCTGGCCCGACACATAAGTCTGTCCCCCATTTGAATGTTATGGACCCAACCATTCGATCCCTGATCCAGGCCATCCACGACAGCCCGCCGCGGGCCGTTTTCGCCGCCGCCGGCGCGGGCAGCCAGGCGCTGGCCGATCTGCTGGGCGTGCCCGGCGCGTCGCGCACGCTGCTGGAGGCGCTCATCCCCTATGCCGCCGACTCATTCGACGAGTTCCTCGGCCAGACGCCGGAGCAGTACGTCTCGGCCGGGACGGGCCGCCGCATGGCCGGGCGGGCGCTGGCCCGCGCCCACCACCTGCGCGAGCTGGAGACCTTCCCCCTCGTCGGGCTGGCTTGCACGGCGACCATCGTCACCGACCGGCCGAAGCGCGGCGAGCACCGCGCCCACGTTGCCGCCTGGACGCCCGGCCGCCTGAGCGCCTGGACGCTCCACCTGGAGAAGGGCGCGCGCGACCGGGCGGGCGAGGAAGGCCTGGTCAGCCGGCTCATCCTCGACGCGCTGGCTGAGGCGTGCGGCATTTCGGATAGACCGCCGCTGCCGGTCGGGCCGGGCGATTCGCTGTCGGCGGAGACGTTCGACTACGTCGCCCCGGCCGAGGGGTTGCGCGGCGGCGGGTTGCGCTGGTTCGGCATCGAGCCCGACGGGGCGCTGATGGCCGGCACCCCGGCGGCCATTCTCTCTGGCTCGTTCAACCCCCTCCACGGCGGCCACACCGGGCTGGCCGANACGGCCGCGGCGCTGCTGGGCGCGCCGGTGGCCTTCGAGGTATCGGCCGTGAACGTCGACAAGCCGCCGCTGGAAAC
Source organism: Ardenticatenia bacterium (assembly GCA_014237545.1). Taxonomy (GTDB): domain Bacteria; phylum Chloroflexota; class Anaerolineae; order Promineifilales; family Promineifilaceae; genus Promineifilum. The sequence goes on from JAACJX010000020.1 coordinate 1,788, forward strand.
GGGGGTCCTTCTCGACCGGCTGAGCCAGTTCGCCGGGCGCTGGCCGGCTGTGGCCGGGACGGCGCCGACGTTCGTCGAGAAGTCGAGGCTCTATCCGGGGGCGACGTTCGTGGTCGGCTATGACACGGCCGTGCGCGTCATCCACCCGCGCTACTACGGCGACAGCGAGGCGGGCATGCTGGCCGCGCTGGCCGAGATGCGCGACCGCGGCAACCGCTTCCTCGTCGCCGGGCGGGCGGACAAGGACGATCGCTTCAGAGAACTACACGAACTGGCGATACCGGAGGGATTCGCCGGCCTGTTCGAGGCCATCCCGGCGCGCCTGTTTCGCCATGACGTGTCGTCGACGGAGATTCGGGCGGCGCTGAAGGAAGAGGCGGAGACGCAGTAATAAGAATCGGTCGGGCGGTTCAGTACATCACCAGATCGCCCAAACCCATCGATGCTCTAACGGCCCTGAAAAAGCGACGAAAATCATTCTACTACCTGCAAGAATACAACAGTAACGATCTTGGCGAATGGATCGCGGGCTGTGAATCCGTGGAGGCTACTCCGTTACTGACAAGTCTATCCTAATGCGACGTAGTGTTATAGATGACTACACAGTCTCCCTTTCTATCAGCGACAGGGGAAGCTTGATGTGCTGAACAGAAGGGCTCGCACCTGTAAGCTGGTTTAAGAGAAGATCGGCTGCAATACGCCCTGAATCAACCAGCGACTGGTTTATGGTGGTCAGGCCCATGAACTCTGCGTACTCCAGGCCATCGAAGCCCAACACTGCTACATCCTGCGGGACCTTCAACCCCATATCGGCTGCCACTTTCATGAGAACCATTGCCTGAACGTCTGCTGCGGCAAAGATTGCCGTAGGGCGGTCGGGCAGGCTGAGCAGTTTTGTTGCGGCCTGTCGTGTACTCTCTGGCTCGATAGGAGCAGACTGAACATAATATTCGGGGATGTCTGCTCCTGCTTCAGCCATCACTTTTCTCAGTCCGTTCAGGCGGGCTAAGGCAGGGCGAATGGCATAGTCGGGCGGGTAAATCTCGCCAATGAAACCTATGCGCCGGTGCCCCTTCTCTAATAAGTACTTTCCCGCCATCTCCCCACCAGTGCTGTTATCGATATCAACGCTGCTGAAGAATTCCTGCTCGTACTCGACCACGACCGTAACGACTTTATGATCTGTCAGCCGCTTGGCATCATCCACGGTAAAGGGTAATGACAGGATGATCAACCCATCCAGGCTGCCTGATAAGGCTATAGAAGCCAGAAAAGCGCCTACGTTATCGGTCGAATTTACAGTGTAGATAATCAACTCATAATTTGTTTTGCCCAGGGCAAAAGCAATACCCTTCAAGCGCTCTACAAATGACGGCGAGGTGAAGAATGGAGTCAGTACACCTATCCTGCGCGTTCCACGGATCGCTCTGGCCCGGGCCNCTGCCNTTGGGACGAACCCCAACTCGTCAATTACTTTAAGAACTCTTTCCCTTGTCTCAAGTGTGACTTGGTCTGGGGAATTTATTACCCGGGAAACCGTAGCAATGCTTAATTGAGAATGCCTTGCCACATCATAAATCGTTGGATTCTTACCCCGATGTACGCTCATAAGATTTTCAACCACCCATACTGATTAGCAACTTCCGGCACGGAATTACCATACGATCATTTCGTTTCTCTGTCGATATCTATGCGCTTCGATTTGTCCTAGAGCCGGACAATTTCTAGGGTACTCGGCACGATTGACCGGCGTTGACTAGGCGCACCACCGGCTTTATGCAGCTCATCGGGATGACTTCCTTTCTGATCGCGATGTCTACCACGCGTATCTTACTTGGAANCCATCCCATATCAAGCTTCTAAATTCAGCTATTTTGCATAATGTTCAAAATAGCTTCTTCCGCGGCCATTATCAGCTCGGCAGACTCGGCTTCTGTCAGCTTTACACCTGTCAGGCCATCAACCTGATCAATAAAACCGTTCAGCACTTCAACCGCTTCGAATGGTTTGTCTTTCGCCAGCAGCTTGAGTGCCTGGTCCAATTTTACCGTTAAAGCATGCTTAATCGCCTTAGGTTTGACATCCAAACCAGCAACAGCATCTTTCAAGCCGGCAATCTGGTCGGTCACCGACACATCATTAACCGTGATGCTCATCTCTTCGCTCACGACGTTTTCCCCATCGCTCACGTAAAAGACGATCGGGTAAACGCCGGCCTGTGTATAGTCGGGGGTCCAGGTGAACACCTGCGTTTCCGGGTCAAAGGTGGCTCCGGCCGGCAGCGGAGCAGTGCTGTACGTTAGTACCGTTCCGTCTGTATCGGCCGCTGCAACACTGAAGGTCACCGTCCTGTTCTCGTCAACCCATTGGTCCTCAGTGGGCGTCCAAACCGGAGGATAGTTGGTCCAAAGGTAATCCCTGGCGATAGCCGTGAACAGCATACCGGCCGTCATCATGTCATGGGCGCCGTTGACTCGCAGCGACTCGGCGGGGATTCCGCGAGCTCTAAAAAGGTCTCGCATGGTAGTGTTGAGGTTTCCTTCGAAATTACCATTTCCCTGAAAAATGAACAGGTTATTGGTGCCCGCTTGGGCGACGATATTGTCGATGGTTGTCGTATTAGTAACGCCACCTCCGGAGAAAAAGGCGAAAAAGCCGAATGTAGTGGAGTAATTGGTCAATACGACGGTAGTGGTCGCTCCACCCATGGAGAACCCGCCAACCGCGCGCCCTGAACGCTGGTTCGACACATTATAATTTGCTTCAATGAAAGGCAGGATGACCTGAACCAGGTTATTAGCCGCATTTGTTGTGTTATAGGAGCCAAAACCGAGGCTGGTGCCCGTAAAGTGATTGCCCATGGTGACAACTACTGTCGGCTCGATCTCACCCCTCGCGATCATGTTATCGAGGATATTGGGGGTGTTTCCTGGGACCATCCAGTCAGTCTCATCCCCAAATATGCCATGGTGGAGGTACACCACCTTGTATGGCTCAGAGCGGCTGGGGTCATAACCCGCTGGCAGATAGACGCCCAGATAATGTCCACTATCGCCGAGTATCGTGGTGTAGGGAATATACTGAACAGTGCCTCTTTGCACCGGGTCGGCCGTGGGCAATTCATAGATCGCGCGGCTAATGAGGGTCGGATCATCTTGTCTTGCTGCATCTCTAGGAACATAGACAGCACCGAGCACATCATTATTTCTTTCGCGAAAACTGATTCCGCTGGGGGGTCGGGGGTGCGTCGCGGTCGGATCCCAAATACGTTTATTCACCCAATTCTGCGTCGGGTCCCAAACACGGTACCAGTAGCTCAGGCCGCCGGCATGCATNGGTATCGAAACCGACCAATAGCCATTCCCATCATTTGTCATATCTCTCAGGAATTCGACGCCGCCAACATGGTATCTGTTCAACTGCCAGTCTTCTGGCTGGAATCGAGTGGTACCCTCGCCAATACCGCGCAGGGTCAGGTCTCCAGCCAACCTCACCTGTGTGGCATTGGGGTTGTAGTAGACAAATGTTACGGTGTAGCCGGTCGGTGAAGCAGGATCGGCCGTAACGGTCGGACCTTGCACAATCGCGGGAGCTTGCGCGGAAGCGATAGCAGTTGAGCCAAGTGACATGCCCAGGAGCATCGCCATAAAGAGAAAAAGTATGTGTTTGCCAATTTGGCTTTTCATTTGAATTACCCCTTATATGTTTCTTCGTTTGACGTCAATCAACTGGGAAATCAGTGGAATCTCCAAAACTTCTATACCCTCACCTCCAATCCAGACATCTCGTCTGGCAGTCTATGTGCTAGCAAAAGGTTTTCCTCATTCACATTTTCTCAACCTATTGCACCCGACACCGATCCAAAAAAGCTGCCTCTATATAGGCGGCGTGACCAAGATCAATCACACCTTAGGGTTTCGCCTGGCTAAGCAGCCACAAGAGTTTGGGGGTATCCGCATAGGTAGGGCCCATCACTGCGTGGTTATCAGGCTCCGCGTAACCAGGCACCTGGGGTACTACCTGGTTGAAGAACGCGGGTGTGTCGTATTCATCGTAGGGAATCAACGCCTCCGCGCCAGCCTCATCGACGAGGCCGGTATTTACATAGGCAGCGCGCAACCGATCGCGCGACGCACGGCCCGTCGTTGCGACGTTCAGGAGATGATCGTATATCCCGTGCGTGATGTAGATCGGCGTCAGTGGACGCGCCGTCGCAATGGCGGTCGCTTGCGTCGCGCTCACCCCGAAGCCTCCAGTGAGCAGCCCTGCGGCGAAAAACCCCGGACGTTGCTGCATGGCCGCCCAGGCGGTCGTGGAGCCATAGGAAACCGTCGAGAAATAGAGACGGTTCGGATCAACCTCAGGATGAGCAGCCATAAACTGGTCCATGAGGCTCAGGACGGCCGTTGCTTCGGCGGCGGCTCCGGTTCGCCGGCTCTGCGGGGCGAGGACGAATACAGGTTCGTCGGTTCCTTTCCACGCCGGCTGGAGCCAAGCCGTGGCGGGAATATCGGCCACGACGTTGACCTTTGGATTGAGGCCAAGCGGGTTCGTCCCGTTATAGTAGCCCATGCCCATGCCGGGGAGGATCACGACCAGGGGGTATAAGTGACCTGGCTCCAGGTTGGGGGGAATGTGGTAGTAGTACGGTAGGTCGACCTGCCTGGGGGCCGTACCCTGGCAGCAAAACACGCCGTACTCAAACTGGTCGGCTAGTGGATCAAGCCACATGGTGGGTTTATAAACAGTGGGCTCCTTCGCGCCAAGCGGCGTTCCAAGGAANACTCCATCGGCCGTGAGGACTGGTCGGTTCTGGATGATCTGTGTCTGCATATCATCCGTGCCAGTCATAAGCTTGATATACATCGAGCTCGCGGGATTAGTGCGGACCGTGTTGCCGCCGTAGTCGAGCGGGGAGAGTTCGACGATTACAAAACGACCTGGCTTGGACATTCCGTCGGGGATCGTCGCCGGCTCGTCATTCGTGTACATGCGCGTGATTGTTCTTTCCCTGATGTCTGCGGTGATCGCCGAGACGTTGTCGAAGCNGAAGTCATACCAGCTATCCTTGACGGTATATGTGTCGAGGTTCTCCGGATCCTCAATCGGCTGTGGCTTGACGATGGCCGGATACTCGACCGCGATAGCAGTCACCTTTTGGCCGAAAGTCATCTCCGTCGTAATGCCGGTGACGCTCTGGATACCAACCGTGGGCTTCTTTGCGAGGGGCGCTGCGGAGGCAGTGATAATTGAGCCAAGTGTCATCAACATAAGCAATGACACAACAATGAGCATGCGTCTTCTAACCAGTTTGTTCATTTGACCAACCCCTTTGTTCTTTTGAATGGATGTGCCTTAGAAAACCGCATCAGTTCATCAATGTCACCTCCATCCAGGTTTCTTGGTTAATCATGCAGGTGCTCCGAATGGCGCGGGCGCGCCTCTGCTTTATGAACGTAGTCCAGCTCTTCAATTACCTTCACATGCTTTTCCTTGGCTCATCGCGTAACTTGCTCAGCGAAGTTACTACCCACGAAATAGCAAAACTGCTCAAGCCTGGCAGCCTGGCAAAATCTTGTACAGTCGGGTTTTCACCTCGCGGGTAGTTTGTGAGATCGTTCGGGTGAAGCCGGGGAAATTATGAAAGAGCTTTCATGTAAGGGATTACAGTTTCACTATAATCAAGAATAGTCTGTTTGTCAATAGGGGTGATTGACTCCGGCGACACCACAGATGAGGTCTAGCGGCTCATTCGTCCGGCACGTCCAAATGGAGCTTGTGCAGCAACCGATGGGCCAGTGGCGCGATCAGGATGCCGACCGTCGCCAGGAAGGCCACGCCGGAGAACAGGGCATAGGCCGAAGCAAATAGCTTGCCGGCCACCGTCTCCATGGGATTCACCGGCCCCATCCCGCCGAGGATCATCGACGCGTTCAGGATGGAGTCGACCCAGGAGAGCCGTTCCGTCAGGTGATAACCGAGGACGCCGATGGCCAGAGCCGCCAGAAGAAGGCTGGCCGCGACGAGGGCATGCCACGCCATCCGGCGCAGGAACTGCGCCCGGGGCATCAAAGCCTGTGAGCGATGCTCGTACTTGAGTAATTTTCTTGGTTCGCTCATGCTCGGATGGTACCGATACGGAAATCGTTACGCAAGGAGACGCTCCTTGCGGCGGCCCCGGGCTTCCTTCAAGGTGCGGATCAACGATGGATCGCGTCGAGGGTGATCTTTGAGGCGTGGATGCGGGCGATCAACCGCGTCTCGCGGCCGCGCTGCGCTTCGGGGTAGACGTAGCCGTAGTAGTGCGGGTGGGCGGTGTACTGGCGGGTGATCGCGTCCAGGTGGGCGCAATTGCTGTCCTCGATCAGCTCGGCCGTGCCGCGAATCTCGATGTAGCGCGAAGTATCATCGGGGTCGACGACGAGCAGCGTCACCCGCGGGTTGGCGGCCATGTTGCGCCCCTTCTGCCGCTCGGCCGTCGTGTTGACCCGGGCGCATTCGCCGTCGAAGTCGCACCAGACGAGACTCGATTGTGGCTGGCCGTCGGGCATCAGCGTCGTCAGCACGCCGTGGACGGGCCGGGTCAACAGGTCGCGGTGGGATTCGGGCACGGGCAGGCTCATAGCGCGGGTTCCTTCCGACGAGCGTCGAGTGCGAAGACGTGAGTTGGCCGGATGCGGCACAGCACCGGCGTCTCCGTAGCCTTCAGTTCGACGGGCACGCACGCGCCGAAATAGGGCGACACGCCGGCGTACCTCTCCGCGAGATGGTCCAGGTGCTCCAGCGCCCCATCTTCGGTCATCTCTACCACCTCGCCGCGAATCTCCAGGTAGCGCAGCGGCTGCCGCGGGTCATAGCATAGCAGCGTCACCCGCGGGTTGCGGCGCATGTTGCGCTCCTTGCGGAAGCCGCGCATCGTGTTGACGCGAGAGCATTCGCCGTCGAAGTCGCACCAGACGACGGTCGTCTGCGGCTGCCCATCGGGCATCACCGTCGTCAGCGCGGCCACCGGCGGGCAGTCGGCCAGGTCGCGGAACTCGGGCGGAATGGCCGCGCTCACGAGACCCCCTCGCGCCGCGCGACCCAGATGGTGAAGATGTCTTCCCCGACGAAGCAGCGCAGCGACCGCAGCGATCGGAAGCCGCCGGCGGCCAGCAGCCCGGCGACGTAATCCGGCTCGTGATCGTAAATGTCGAACGCGCCGGACGCGCGCCGGACGTAGCGGGCGCCGGGTGTGGGCGTTGCCGGGTCTTTGGTCGTGAAGGCGAACAGGCCGCCCGGCCGCGTCACCCGCGCCGCCTCGCCGAAGAGGGCGTCCAGGTCGGCGAGGAAATGGAACAGGCCGCAGCTGATGGCGTGGTCGAACGCGGCGGGCTGGTAGGGCCAGGGAATATCCCGCGCGTCGCGTTGCCGCAGGTCCTCGGCGATGTCCTTGGCCCGGCACAGGTCGAGCATGGCCGTGGAGAAGTCCATGCCCCACACGCGCAGCCCGGCGCGAGCGAAGGGCGCGGCCGACAGGCCGCTGCCGATGCCCACGTCCAGCAGGCGCTGGCCGGGCCGGATGAACTCGTAGCACAGGCCGAACAACGCCTCGGCCAGATAGCAGCCGTAGGCGCTGACCTGCGCGTCATACTCGGCAGCGTAGGCGTCGTGGCGGGTGGCTGGGTCAACTCCTGTCGCGTCGCGCGTCATCGGGCAGCTAGTCCGCCTTTTGCAGGTTGATATCCCCCGCGCCCAGGTTGAAGGACAGCGTCTGGGTCGGGTTGTCGCCGATGGTCACGTCCACGGCCGTGGCCACGCCGCCGCCGGGCACGCCCGCGAAGTCACTGTCGATACCGATCGCCCCGCCGCCGACCTCGAGCCGGAACGACGCGTCGGCCGGCAGGATGGCCGTGGCTTCGCCCGCGCCCAGGTTGACGTCCAC
>JAACJX010000396.1 GCA_014237545.1 Ardenticatenia bacterium
GACTCGCTGCAGCCCGGCACCTCGGCCCTGTTCGTCCTCGTTCACGATGCCAACCCCGACGTCGTGCGCGCCATCATGAAGGACCACCCCGGCAAGATCCTGCAAACTACCCTCTCGCCGGAGGCTGAAGAGAGCCTGAAGAAGGCGATGGGGAATTAGCGCGACAGGGTTCCTGAGGTGGTTTCGCTTTATTGTCAGCACTCTGGTCGCGCCAAGCGAGACAAATATTTCGCACTGACGTGACAATAGAAGGAGCACATCATGGGATTCGGCAGACGACAGGAAAGACGCGAAGAGCGCCGCGAAGACCGCGGGCCGGGCGGCCCGGCGGATGGCGGCGAGCATCGTTACAAGATGCGCCAGAAGATACTCGCCATCGGTGATGATTTCTGGATTGAGAACGGCCGCGGCGAGCGGGTGTTCAAAATCGACGGTAAAGCCATGCGTGTGCGCGAGACGCTGATCTTTGAGGATCGCAACGGCAATGAACTCCTGAAGATCCAGGAGCGCATGCTGCGCATCAAGGACAGCATGGAGATCGAAGACCCGCATGGAAACAAGGTCGCAATGGTCAAGAAAGCGCTCATCACGCCGTTGCGCGAGCGCTATAGCGTGAGCATTCCCGGCGGTCCCGACATGGACGTGCAGGGGAACATTCTCGACCACGAATTCCACATCGGTAACGTGGCCGAAGTGTCCAAGAAGTGGTTTCGCATCGCCGATAGCTACGGCATCGAAGTCGCCCCGGGGCAGAACGATATTTTGATTCTGGCCATCGCCGCCGTCATTGACATGATGGCCCATTCGGGGCGCTANTCCGCAACCCGACACGCNGGCTCGCGGCCGACTGGCCAGCAAGCCAGGCCCGCCGCGAGCCCGGCATCACATCCGTCTTTCGCATGACGGTTGAGGAGAAGAGAAGTCCTATGTTGAGTTTAAAGAAATGGCCGGTATGGCTNATTCTGCTGNTGCTGGTGGCNTCTCTGGTTGCCTGCCAACANGANGAGNCCACACCGACTATCGAACCGCANCCNACCGCCACNGAAGCGGCGGCCGTGGCTCCNACGGAAGCCCCCGCCGAGGCGGCCACCCCGACAACGGTCGCCGAGCCCGCCGGCTCCTATGTGGACGAGTTGGCGCACGTGCCAGACCCGAACTTGATCGATATCACCTGGGAATGGGTGCAGCGCGAAGACGCGAACGGTAATGTGACGATCNGTGTCTTCCTCCCGGAGAACTATACGCTANTGTTCAACGAGGANGGCACNTTTAACGCCCGGCTGGATTGCAACAACGGCAGCGGNCGCTACGCCACCGACCAGCCCGGCANCATCTTCATGGANCTCGGCCCNATGACCCTGGCCGCCTGTCCCGAGGGTTCGAATGCCGACGACATGATGATGATGTTTGGCCCGGCCCAAAATTACACGATCAGCGAAGACGGCAACACGTTGACTTTCANCTGGGTGGCCGGCGGCCCGGTGGACGTGTACCGTCGCCAGGGCAGCGACGCGGCGCAGATCACCCCCGAACTCGTCGCCGCCGCGGGCCTGCATCCGTCCATGATCTCTCTGGATACCCAGGGATTGCCCTACTCGTGGCAGCCGGTGCTCGTGCCGGGAACGGAGTACGACGCCTCGATGCCGCCCGGCCCGACCGGCCTGCCGACCCACGTCGAGATCCTCTTTGGCGTCACGGAACCGTCGCAGCGGCAGCCCAGCGATCCCATCATGTACATCATCCCCGTCGACGCCTATCGCACGTTGTGGGACGACGCCGATAACCCGGCCGTCAGCGAGGCCATCGACGATATCTTTTCGCGGACCAACATCTTGAATGTGCCTGAACTGACCGAAGGCTACGCGGCGCTGCCGTTCGATGAGACAGTCGGCGCGCTCGACCTGGCCGTGCAACTGGACCGNACTGGCGCGCCGATCACCAGCGCGACGATCAGCGGCTATCGCTTCGTCGGACGGTGGCAGCAAAGCCCCAACCCGGTGACGAATCAGAACTTGCGCTATGTCTACCAGGGCTTCACCAACGACGGCCGCTTTCTGGTGTCCTTCTTCTATCCCGTNANCAGCCCGACGCTGCCGATGACCGCGGCCGANGTGCCCGCCGACGAGATGAGCCAGGTAGACAGCGACCCGGCGGCCTACATGGCCGCGCAAAACGAGACGCTGAATGCCCTGACCGCGGAGGATTGGGAGCCGGTTCTGACCACGCTCGACGCGCTCGTCGGTTCCTTGCAGATCGAGGAAATGACCAGGGCCGGCGTTGAGGGCTTCAGCTGGCAGCCGGTTGCCCAGGAGACAGACGGCGAGGATGTGGCCTTCACGCAGGACACGAGCAATTTCACGGTCGCCTATGCCGCCGTGGATGAGACGACCGGGCTCATGAACTTCCAGGCCGATTGTAACGTCGGGAACATGGCCTACACGCTCAATCAGGGCGGCATGATCGGCGGCTACCTGGCGCAACCGGGGCCGATGACGATGGCGTTCTGCGGTGAGAANTCGTTCGATCAGGCGTTCCTGGGGGTGTTGCAAGCGGCGCAAAACTACCGCGTGCGGCCCGGCGGCACGCAAATGGAACTGGCGATGCCCGCCGGCGGCCCGACCTACGTCTTCGAGAAAATTGGCGTAAACTCACCGATTGTCATCGAACCCCTGCCGCCAGTGGAAATCGAGACCCCCGAGCCGCAAGCCGCCTATGGCGTGGTCATCGCCCCGGCCGGCGTGAATGTGCGCACCGGCCCCGGCACAGCCTACCCGATCCTCGGCGCGGCTGACTTCGGCGTGGAAGGAGCCATCATCGGCCGCAGCGCTGACGGAGTGTGGTGGGTGACGCCCGTCCAGGGCGCGCCGAATGGGCAGGGNTGGGTGTCCGCTGACTTCGTTCAGGCGTTCAACACCGAGAGCGTGCCGGTCATCGACGCGCCGCCGCTGCCGACGCCCGCGCCCACGCCGACCCCNTTGCCGACGCCCACNCCGGCGCCGGCCGCCCCGGTNCTCCAGTTCAGCGCCAACCCCACGGTCATCGCTCAGGGCGAGTGCGCCACGCTCTCCTGGAACGTGCAAAACATTCAGGCTGTCTGGGTCTACCCGGTCGGGCAACCCTATAGCCAGTTCCCGGTGACCGGCCAGGGCAGCCGCCAGGTGTGCCCGTCGCAGACCACAACCTATGAGATGCGCGTCCTGCTGACGAACGGCGTTGTCCACACTCAGCAGATCACCATCCAGGTGACGATCCCCAGTAACCCGCTGGCGAACACCGGTTGGGTGCTGACGTCTCTGTACGGTGGCGCGCCGCTGCCCAACGCCGTGCCCAACCTGTTCTTTGACGACAACGGACAGGTCAGCGCGTTTGGCGGCTGCAACAACTTCAGCGGGGCCTATGTCGTGAGCGGCGATCTGATCAACATCGGCCCGCTGTTCGGCACGCAGATGGCCTGCGACACGGCCATCANCAACCAGGAGGCGACTTACCTGAACGCCGTTCAGTCGGCCGTCACCTTTGAATCGACATTGGACACATTGATCCTGCGCGATGGCTTCGGACAGGAGGTCGCGCGGTTTACAAGGGTCGGCTAACCCTTGACATACCTGACTGGCCGGCGGGCCCTGGCAACTCCCGCCAATGCTATGCCCACCGGCCGGTCAGGCCATCAAATGAGGTTTTTAAACGGGTTCTCGGGGCGAGGGCCGGAATAAATCACAAGACTGGAGGTTACCATGTGCTGTTTCATAACGCTTTTCTTGCTGTTCGGCCCACGCCTGGCGGGGATCGTCTGGTGGATCGCCCAGCCTCTGCGCTGGGTCAGTGAAGCAGGCGCATTCGACACGTGGCTCTGGCCGGCCATTGGCCTGCTGTTCTTGCCCTTTACGACCCTGATGTACGTGGCCATTGCGCCGGGCGGCATCGCCGGCTGGGACTGGCTGTGGATGGGGCTGGGTGTGCTGGCCGACGTCACGAGCTACGCCGGCGGCGGCTATGGCAACCGCCAGCGCATCCCGGGCTACGGCAATACGACCCGGCCGCCCGTCTGATCGGCATCAGGCCTGAGGACCGGCTTCAAANGCGAGAAGGGAGACGGCTCCCGGCCGCNTGTGTCGAGGAATAGCCAGCAGGGCTTTGCATGATATTCCAATCTATCTGGGCTGTGGGATCCTGTTAGGGGATCCCCGGCCCAACTCCGATGGTATCTACAAGGAGGAGAGCAATGACGTAAATATATCAGGGTGACTTCAGTTGATCTTTGTGGTTGCTGAGAAGATTACACGCAGATTATGGAGGTGAAATTGTGGTACTCGAACTTTTTTGCATAACACTCATCGCGCTGTTGTTCGCGACGGCGCTCATGTTCGGCGGCTATCGCTTTTTCCTGTTCTTGCTGCCGATCTGGGGCTTCTTCGCTGGCTTCGGGTTGGGCGCGTCGGCCGTCGAGGCCTTGTTCAACACAGGGCTTCTGGCGACGGTGACGAGCTGGGTTGTCGGCTTTGTCGTAGCGATTATCTTCGCGCTCCTGTCATATTTCTTCTATGCCGCGGCCGTGGCCATAGCTGCCCTGATCCTCGGCTACATGTTAGGCGTCGGGATTATGGACTTGTTTGGATTGGATGCGCTGGGATTGATCTCGGTATTCGTCGGGATCATCGTGGCCCTCGCCGCGGTTTACGTCACCTTCCGGNTTAACTTGCAGAAGTACGTCATCATCGCCGCGACGGCGATCGGCGGCGCGGCACTGGCCGTGGGAGTGCTCATGGTCGGCGTCAATAATATCGACCTGGTCCGGCTGGCCGAAAGCCCAGTGCGCCTGCTGTTCCAGACCTCACCGTTCATGGGCATCGTGTTCTTGTTGCTGGCAGTCGCCGGTATTGCGGTTCAGATACGGGCCAACCGCCGGTATGAGATCGAGACCTATAACCGCTTCTCCGAGGCGATGTAGCGAAGAACTGCCCTATCGAACGATTATCACGAATCAGGAGAACTTAACATGACCAAGAAACGTCCTTTTGGTGTAACCTTGCTGGCCATCCTGGCCGGCGTTGCCTTTTTGGCCGCGCTCATCCACACCCTGCAGATGCTCCATCTGTTCCCGATTAGCGGCCCGTTCGGCGAGGCGCGCTTCTTCACCTTTGACTTGCTGGGCGCGCTCCTGTGGGGCATGATGGCAGCCATCTACCTGTGGGTGTTCCGCATGTTGTGGAACCTGGATCCGCAAGGCTGGCTGTTTGTGGTCGTAATCGCCGTGCTTAACCTTGTCCTGGCGTTTATGTCGATCCTGGGCCACTCCACCTGGCAGGCAATGTTGCCGGCGCTGGTGGTCAACGGCCTTGTGCTCATTTATGGCCTGNTGCCGGGCACGAAGGAAGCGTTCAGCATNCCCGCCAATTAGCGCGCGCCGCGCCCCAAGGGCTTTGCCCCACGCGGGTAGAGACCCGGAGCGCAATACCCGTTCAATAAAAATCGGGGCGGCTCTCGAAAGAGGCCACCCCGATTTTTTTATTTGCCTGGTACGTGTTCCCGGTGATTGGAGCTAGGGCGTGAGTCCATACCGCGCAGTCAGTGTGCTAAGGGTGAATTCCCCGCCACTCAGNAGAACGGCCAGCGCCCATAAGCCGACGAAAATGAGCAGCGCGAAGAGGACGGGCAGCGTCAGGGTTCGCCAGCCGCGAAGCCGGTGGGCCTCACTGACGCCGAGCCAGGCGGCGAACAGGGAAAGCAGGGCCACGCCCGTCACCACCAGTGGCTCTATCGGCGCGAAGAATCCCAACAGTCGTACAATCTCGATGGCTTTAACAAAGCCCATGACCCGGAACGTTTGGGTGAAGGTGGCCTTGCCGCGCAGTACCCGGGCCGTGCCATGGAGCACCAGCACGGCCACCACCCAAAGCAGGTAGTGACCGAAGAAAGCCGGCAGCAGGCCCGCGCCGACGGCCGGCATGTCGGCCGCCGTGGCGGCCGCTGTGCCGATCAAGCTGAGAAGCAGGGCTGGGCCGGTCAGATTGCTGGCGTCGGCGATAGTCCGAAATGCCGAGCGGTCGAGCGTGAATGCCCGCAGCGCCAGCGCTCCCCAGCGGCTTGGCTGGCGAAGCCCGNCCAGCAGGTTGCCNAGCGCCCACTCNTCGGCCGCCTGCGGGGGTTCTTCGGCTTTGCGCGGCGGGGCGGGGCGGTCGCGGCGCGCGTCCAGCAGGGCGAACATATCGACNGAGCTGCGCGTCGGCGGCACTTCCATGTCCGCCGGGTGGAGCAGGAACGAGTCTGTCTGCTCGCCGCCCATGCCGCCGTGGTTGCCAATCAATTCTTCCAACGCCGCCACCGTGCCGTCGGGGTAGAGGGTGCTGACGATGATCAGATCGCCCGCGCTGGGGAAATCGGCCACNCGCCGCACCTGCCAGGCCCGCAGTTCCACGTCNCCATAGGGCANTAACGGGTCGTCGCCGNCCACTTCNCCCGAATGGAGGTTGCGCGACCCACCCTTGCCGTAGGCGATTGGCGCGCCATCCGCGCCGGNGGCGACGACGAGGCCGACNCCCTCGTGCGCGATAACCGCATNGACCATGCCGGGAAATGCATCGTTTAACTCGTCCAGCGTGGCCCGATGGGGCAAGGCGTGGAAGTAGACCTGGCCCAGATTCCCGCTGCCGCAGAAGGTGACATCGGCCGTGGCCACCGCCATCTGCTCCCCTTGCTGGCTTTCCTGCGCGCCGCGTTCGGCCGCTTTCTGCAGTTGCCGGGCGGCGGCCTGGCCCGTGCGCCCGCCCATGCCCTGGGCCTGCACGTTGCCCAACTCGGCGGCCGTCGAGGCGACGGACAGCGAGCCATCGTCGCCGCCGCTGGTCTGCACCATCACGGTCCCGGCGGGCATGTGCCGTTCGATGTAATCTTTCAGGGTGTAGCCGTAGCGCATCAGGAACGTCGGCCCGAACGATTGTCCGTGGTCGGACAGTAGAAGGAGTTCATAGGGGCGGGGCGCCTTGGTCTTGATGATCTCGCGGGTGGTGCCAATGTAATGGTCAAAGCCGCGCAGTGTGCTGAATGCGTGCTTCGACCATGGGCCGGAGTGATGGGCCACTTCATCGTAGCCGGGCCACGTGGTGTACATGGCCGGCTCGCCGCGCATGATCTGCATCAGGGTCAGGAAGCCCGATACCTCGCGCATGAAGACGGTGGTAGCCGAGCGCACGAACGGGTAGAACTTGTGCAGCCGGTTCAGACGCGGTTCCACGCCCGCGGACACGTCGCGGAAGTATTGCCATACTTCCAGGACGCTTTCGCCGATGAACAACCCCAGAACGCGCATGAAGAACTGCGGATTGATCAGCAACAGATAAACGTCGCGCGCGCGGGCGCGCTGTTGTTCGGGCGTGCCGCCGCGCAAGTCCGACGCCGTCAGNAGGGAGAGAGTGGCGTCGCCGTTCATCATGTTGTTGATGCTGGCCCCGCCGCGCAGCAATCCCTGCCCGTGAGCATAGCGGGCATTGATCTCGGNCGCGTCGTTGCCGGAGACNAACAGCTTGCCGCGGGTTTTGTCATACCAGCGGAAGGCCGGGATGTCATAGTTATCGCCGAAGAGAATCCCAGTTTGGCAGGCCGAGGTTTGCGACGGCAAGCCGCAGTCGGTGCGCGACAAGACGTACCCTTCTTGCTCGATCAGTTGCTGGACGTTGGGCATATAGCCGTCGGCGATGGCCTTTTGGATATGGTGATAGCTCAGCCCGTCGATCTCCAGCATCACCAGACCCGNGGTCGGGTTTTCGGGCAGCGATGCGCGCTGCCGGGCCAGCCGGCGCTCGATGACCCCTTCGTAGAATGACCCGGCATCTTCGACTCCCAGGATGCTGGTGATGATTGCTCCCACCGATGCCAGGACGATGCCGCCGATGATAGCCGGGAGCCAGCCATCGACGACCAGGGCGCCATCCATTAAATTGGCGGTGATACGAAGCATCACCGCATTGACCAAAAACCCGGCCACGAACAGGACAATGAAGCCCAGCGGCACGGCCAGAAGCAATATCAACGGCCGCACCAGCAGGTTGACCATTCCCAGTATGAAGGCGGCCGCCATGGCGACAACCCAGCCCGGGTAGGGCGCCACGGCATTCAGTTGGATCCCCGGCAGCAACCAGTCGGTTACCACCAGGGACAGGGCGCTAACGACCCAGATGATCAAAAAACGGATCAAGGCTCTTATGAAGGCGCGGATGGCGTACATGTAGCTCCAATTACTGCATCATAAGGTAAATGTAGCTACAGGATACCTATCCCCAGCCGGGAAGATACTACCAAAAAGGTGTAATTGCGTTTCATTTAATAAATGGGAACCCCAACGGGTTGGACATCGCCTCC
>JAACJX010000649.1 GCA_014237545.1 Ardenticatenia bacterium
CGCGCCGGTCTCGCCGCGAGAGGTATGGACAGCCAAGCTGTGGAGCATGTTCTGGCCCTACGTTGCGCTGTTTGTCCTGGTGATGATCGGCTCGTGGTTCTTCGTGCGCTATAGCCTGGCCTGGCTGCCCTACGCGCTGGTCGCCGGGGTGATCATCGGCGTGGGCCTGCTGGCCACTAATATTTCGATCGGCTTCCGCTACGCCAACCTGAGCTGGACGGACCCCCGGCGGATGATCACAAGCGGTGGAGGATTAGTGTCGTTGATCCTGTCGATTGTCTATGGGCTGCCGGCGGCCGNGGNCGTGNGGCNCGGGGCCGGGCTGGGGNCGTTGTGGCCGTCGCTGACGATNCCGCTGGCGCTGGCCGCGCTGCTGTTGCTGGCCATCTTTACCTGGATCTGGTTCCGATTTATGGCCAGCTGGGGCGAAAAGGCATGGCACCAGTTGCCGGCCTGAGTAGGGGCANNCCTGCGTGTCTGCCCTCCTGCGGCCCCACCGGCGTATCTNCCCTCCCTCTGGCCTATTCCGGCGCGAGAAGGTGCGGCCGGGCGGCCATGACATGCTCCACCAGCCCGGCCATCATTTCGTGGCGCTTGGCGTATTTGACCAACTCGCGTGCCTTGGCCGACTTGGTGTCGCCGGGCAACTCCTCGTAGTCGATATTTAACTCGAAGCACAAGTCCTGCAGTTCCGACTCATTGTAGCCATCGACCAGCGCCTTCCACAGGGTCTGCTGGCTCACATCCGCGCTGTCCAGCGGCCGGCTGTTGACCGTCAAGCCCATCGTCCCGCGCATCTCATCGGCCCCGGCCTCGGTGCGCAGCCGCGTGGAGCCGACCCAGTCCATCTCCTGATAGACGGTGATGATCACGCTCAGCGGCCCGGCGCGGCGCGGGGTCAACTGGAAATAAACCGGCGGGCCGTCCTGCCCGGCGAACACGCGCACCGGCCGGCTGTCGCCGTTGTGGATGTCGCAGTCCGGGGCGCTGATCTGGACGCGCAACTGGATGAAGGGCGCGTCCTCGGTCCAGACGGCCGAGAAGGCCGCGCTCTCACGCCGCGCCAGGTCGTCGGGGGCCAGCGGCGGCGACCCTGTTTGCTTGATGGCCACGGCCAGGTCAAAGGCGCGGCCGACGGTCACCCGCTCCGGCAGCGCCGCGTCGAGGCGCAAATCGATGACCTCGGGCCGGGCTGTGGGTTGCGGAGAAGGCGGCTGGGGCGAGGGGCCAGATCCGCCGTTGGCTGTGGCCGGTTCCGGCTCTGTCTGCCGGTCGGGCGGCTCGGAACCACTACTGGTCTCGCCGAATACCTCTTCCGGCCCGGTTGTTTCCACGATATCAGGCGGCGGCTCAGCCATGGCCAGCGGTGGCCACGAGAACAGCACCGTGTCCCCGTCCGCGCCGATCACCTGGCCTATTTCGATCCGGTCAATCCCCTGATTGTGGACAGCCCATACCAGTTCGTTCATTTGCTCGGTGATGTCGATGGCAATGGTGGATAAGTCCGGCAGCGACGTGAGCGGTGAATCCTCATCCGCCTCTTCGCCTTCGGTCTGGATGCGGTTGTTGAGGCTGACGGCCGTGACANACATCGTCAGCGCGTCGGGGAAGTACTCGCGTACCGGCCAGTCAGGTTGCAATCCGGCGTCGTACAGCCGCGTGGCCAGCTCTTCCGACGTGTCGGCCGTGTTGAACAGTAACTGGTCGAGAGCGGCGGCTGTGGCCGGGTCGCCGAAGAAGCGGCCCATGATATCGGGCATGGCCGCTGCCTGGGTGGGGGCTAGCACCAGGATGCGGCCCAGGAATGCGGCCACGCCCGGCTCCAGCAGCGTCGCCAGCTGCTCGGCCGTGGCAAAGGCGGGCGGCGTCGCGTGCTGCCGCCCGGCCCACACGCGCAGCAGGTTTTGGGCCAAGTCGATGGTCAATATATGTACGGCGCGGGAATCGAAGGCGAACATAGGCTTTCTCCTGTGCGTCGGGTCAGGCCGCCTCAACATCTACGGTCGCGGCCATGATCCGCCGGCAATCGGCGATTTGCCGCCGGCGCGGCCGCCANTGCCACTGGTAGGTTCTGATCGGGTTGGCNACGATAGCCCATNNNCCCAACGCCANCANCCCGCCCAGCATCGGGCGCAGGAATTCGAGCGGCGAGAGGGTGAACATCNCCAGGACAACCACCGCCAGCAGGCCGGCGACGACGAAGAGAGATGTCAGCAGGCGGCCGACGACTTTCTCGCGAACATCCGCCAGGATCCCCTCGTTGATATCGATGCGCTCGGCGCACTGCGCGGCCAGCGCGTCGCGGACAGAGGCGGCCGTGTGNCTGTCGATCTCCACAGACGGCAGGCGCAGCACGATGTGGAGCGGGCTATCGGCGGGAAGGTCGCCGGCGGATACCAGAAGCGCGTCAAGGCCGAAACGGAGGTGCGGGCCAGGCGCGTCGGGGTAGCCGGCGTGGTCGGTCAAGATCTCCGCGACAGAGTCCAACTCAAGGGTGATTGTAGCGATCCCGGCCATCATCATTCAACGCGCGCGGGCCTTCCCGCTGGGGCTAGTATAGTGCGCTCTGCGCGTTGGAGGCAATTTCGCGCCAGTGGATGAAGCTACGCTCCTAAAAATGTGCCTGAGAGACATTCCCTGGGGTCGGCATTGTGCTAAAGTCAGGGTCAAACATTTCTGGAGGAAATCAATTGATGAGTGATCGCAAGTATANAGTATTGGGTATCAGCGGCAGCCTGCGGGCNGAGTCATACAATCGCAAGNTGCTNCTNGCCGCGCAGGAACTCGCGCCGGAAGAGCTGGCCATCGACATATTCGANCTGNCGAGCATTCCACCTTATGATCCCGACCTGGANGCCAAGGGCGACCCGCCGGCCGTCGTCGAGNTCAAGGAGCGGNTGCGNCTGGCGGACGCGCTGCTCATNTCCACGCCGGAGTACAATTATGGCATCCCGGGGATGCTGAAGAACGCCATCGATTGGCTGTCGCGGCCGGCGGCCGACGGCGTGAAGGTGCTCAACGGCAAGCCTATCGCCCTGATGGGCGCGACCACGGGCAACTTTGGCACTGTTCGCGCACAGATGATGTTGCGCCAGATCTTTCTCTACACCCGCAGCCACGTGATGCTGGAGCCGGAAGTGACCGTCTTTCGGGTCAAGGACCGCTTCGANGGCNATCGCCTGACCGACGAGCCGACGCGGGGGTTCATCCGCGAATTACTCGAGGGGCTGGACGAGTGGATTAAGATGTTCGAATAGGCTGCGCCGCGGCCGGCTCAGCGGCCCAGCAAGGCGTTGATCGCTCCCTGAACCACGGCCTGCGTCTCGCCGTCGGGGTCTAGCGTCGGCTCCCACAGCGAGACGGACACGGCCACCACACGGCCCGTCGCCGCCAGCGTCCGCAGCACGCCGCGGACCTGCTCTGAACTTGGCCCGCCCGGTGCGGGGTAGTTCATTGCCGACGCCTCGGCCGGGTCGATCACGTCGGCGTCGAAGTGGACGTAGAGCGGCCCATCCGGCAGNTTATCCGGATCTACCAGCTGGTCAATGTCGCCCACGTGGGTGATGCCGGAGCGGGCAACGTTTTCGCGCTCGCCGGGGTCTAGATCGCGGCCGTCGGCCAGGATGACCTTCCCGACCGGCCACGGCCGCAGCCCCGTTTCCCGGAGCAGCGTCTGATCGCCCAGGCCCACCGCCATCGCCAGCGGCATGCCGCCCAGGAAGCCGCTAGGCGTTGTTTCGGGCGTGTTGAAGTCGCCGTGGGCGTCGAACCAGATCAACGTCGGTTCCAGCCCGGCCTGCTGCAAGCCGGCCAGCACGCCGAGGGTCGCGCAGCAGTCTCCGGCAATGGAGACCGGCCGCTCGCCTGCGGCCAGCGCGCCGCGCACCTCGCCGGCCAGTTCGTTGTATAGCTCGCCCATGCGCCGCAGTTGCTCGGCTTGCGCCATCTCGACCTCGACCACGCGCCAATCGTCACCGGCCAGTTCGGCGATATCCGGCTCGCGGCCGTCGAGGAAATAGGGTGTCAGGATCATCCGGTCGTTCATGTCATCCCCCTGTACATAATATAAGGAATCGCTACTTCTCGCGACTTGCTTGCGTGAGCACCAGCGACCGCAACCCGTCGCTGATGCGCTCGACGGTGTAGCCACGCGCGTGACGCTGGAAGCGGAAATAGTCCACTTGCAACGGAGCCAGCAGGGCCTCGCCCAGGTAATCGAGGTCAAGACCCTCGTCCAACTCCCCGGCGCGGTCGGCCGAGCGCAGCAGCGCGCTGACCGTCATGTACTGCCAGAAGTGGGGCAGGTTGAGCCGCTCATCATTCTGGAGCATCCCGGCTCGCTGCACTTCGACGAGCAATGGCGAATGGATCTCCGTGAACTCGACCAGCGAGCGCAGGAAGGTGGCCAGCTGCTCCAGATAAGGAACGCCCTGGGCTGACAGGCCGTTGAACAGCGTCAGCATGGCGTTCTGGAACTCAGCCATCTGGGTGTCCATCAGGGCCAGGCAAAGCTCGCCCTTGTTGGCGAAGCGCCGGTACAGCGTTCCCTTGCCGACGCCGGCNGCCTCGGCGATTTCCGCCATGCACACGTTCTCGACGCCGCGCTCGCGGAAGAGACGCTCGGCCGTGTGCAGGATCAAGGCGCGATTGGCGGCCGCGTCGGCTCGTTCGTGCCGTTCGGTCAGGGTTCCCCCGCCCATTGTGCCTATGTCAATTCTTTCCATGTCAAATATATTAATCCCAAATTAAAATCGGCGAATTTACCGATTTCCCCTTGACAAACGGACCGTAGTCCACTATTATTCTAACACATAAGNGGACTGAAGTCCACATAGAGAGAAAAACACAAAAGCGGAACGAAAAAGGAGTATATACCAAAATGACCTGGCAAGTAGATAAAAGTCACACCCACATTAACTTCATCGCGCGGCACATGATGATCAGCAAGGTGCGCGGCGAGTTCACCGACTACGACATCGACGTCAACTTCGATGAGAACAACCTGACCGCCACCACCGTCGACGTGGCCATCAAGGCAGACACCATCAACACNCGCGACGCTCAGCGCGACGCGCACCTGAAATCGCCCGACTTCCTGAACGCGGACGAGTATCCGGTCATCACCTTCAAGAGCAAGAAGGTGGAGCAGGACAGCCCGAACANCGGCCGCCTGATTGGCGACCTGACTATCCGCGACGTCACGAAGGAAGTCGCCCTCGACGTGGAATATTCCGGCGTCGTTAACGGGCCGTGGGGCGGCAGCAGCGCCGGTTTCTCGGCCAAGACCACCATCAATCGCAAGGATTGGGGTCTGACCTGGAACGTGGCGCTGGAGACCGGTGGCTTGCTGGTTAGCGAGCAGGTGACCATTGAGATCGAGTTGGAACTGGCCAAGGTGGCCGAGACAGTCGGCGAAGCGGCCGCGTAAGGTATACGCTCCGGCACATCTTCCTTNAAGACGGCGGCTCGAACTGGGCCGCCGTCTTTTTTGTAAATCGTTTATACTACACCCATCTGAACCCTGGAGGAAAAGCATATGACCGCGATAACGATGGCGCCGCCGCGAATCGGCCGCGTCGCTCTGTCAGTCAGCGATCTGGATCGCTCTGTCCGTTTTTACCGGGATGTCATCGGCCTNTCTGTATTGGAACACGAAGGAGAAACGGCCCGCCTGGGCGCGNGCGANGACGGCTTCCTNTTGCTCCANGGGCANCCNGGAGCGCGGCCGGTGCCGCGGGCCACGGGGCTGTACCATTTCGCCATCCTCGTGCCATCCAGGCTCGACCTGGCGCGANCCCTCTATCACCTGATGCAAAACGACGCGCCGATCAGCGGCTTCGCTGACCACAACGTCAGCGAGGCGATCTATCTGACCGATCCCGACGGCCACGGCATCGAGATCTANCGCGACCGGCCGCGCNAGGAGTGGGAGTATCGCGGCGGTCAGGTGAAGATGACCACCGACCCCATCGATTTGCAGGGCATCTTGAATGAGTTGATCGGCCAGCCAAACCGGCCGCCGGAGATGGTTCCCGGCACATTTGTCGGCCACGTTCACCTGCAGGTGGCCAGTATCCTGGCCACGGAACAATTCTACACCGGCCCGCTGGGCCTCGACCTGGTGCTGCGCTATGGGTCCCGAGCGACGTTCCTGTCCTACAATGGCTATCACCACCACCTGGGGGCCAACACCTGGGCCGGCGAGAACCTNGCGCCCGCGCCGGACGACGCCGCGCGGTTGTTNTGGTACGAGATCGTGATGCCCGANATGGCCGCCGTCGACGCCGCGGCCGGTCGGNTGCGNGCCGCCNGCCACGAGGTCGAGCAAGGCGACGGGGCCTATTGGGTTGTTGATCCTTCCGGCATCAGGGTGCTCCTGGCTTCCGAGAATTAACTGCCCGCCACTAACTCAAGACCTGGTGTTATCCCCAGGCCATGGTCGACTGTCTTCGATCACAACCTACTCCCTCATCTCCGCCGGAACCGCCGCCAGCGCCTCATCGGGCAGCACGTAGCTGTTCTTGAGGCGCTCGTCGTTCCACTCCAGCATCTCCGGAAAGCGGACGCCGGGCAGCACTTGCACGGCGAAAATTTCCTGTACCCCTTCCTCGAACCGCAGAAAGCCCAGCACGCGGCCGTCGCGCAGATCGACGNCCCAGATGCCGCACGTGCGCTCGTTCAGCCGCTCCACCAGCGGGATGCCGCTGAANGTNGCGCTCTCGCGCACCTGTGACAGGCCGATGAAGGCCAGCGGGCCGTAGAAATCGAGGCCGCGGGTGAAGCCCGGCACCTGGGCGATGGTGCGCCACGTGCCGCGGCGTGGGTCGGCCAGGGCGATGCTGCCCTCGCCCGATTCGAGGAACCACAGCTTGCTGTCGTACCAGCGCGGCGAGTGGGGCATTGACAGGCCGCGCAGCAGGATGGNCCGCGTTGGCACTTCCATCAGCAGCCCGCCATTGGCCTTGTTCTCGCGCCACGCGCCGCGGCTGTCGGTCTCGCCCAGGGCCGTCACGAACTGCGGCCGCCCGTTGAGCATGGCCAGCCCGTTCAGATGGCAGCGGTCTTCGGGGGCCAGGGCGCTGATAAATGGCGGCCGCCAGCGCGGATGGAAGCTNTGGTCGGCGTCCAGCGTGCAGAGGCAGCCGAAGCGGGTGTTGACCAGCCACAGCTCGCCGTCCGACGCCCAGGCCATCTCGTGGATGTCGATGTCGCCAGTGACGTGGATGCGTCGCGGCAAATAGGCGGCGTCGTGCTTGCCTTCCGGCTCCAGCTTGCGGGCCACGGCCGGCATGTTGCGGTAATACCAGACAGTGTTTGTGCCGCCGATGGCCAGCCGCGAGGGATCCACGGCGATGCCCATCGGCTTATTGAACGACCGGAAGTGAGTATTCACTGTCCCGGTCTCGGGGTCGAAGCGGATGAGAATGACCTTGCCCGCCTGATAGGTGCTGACGACGAGGCTGACGCCGGTCTGCTTCAATATGTCGCCGAAGGAACTGGTGTAGACGCTGCGCAACGGATCGGGCTGGGGGGTGCCGGCCGCGNTACCATCGGCCGGGCNGTCATCAGGTAGAGGCGGTTGGTAATCGGTCATGGCCGAATTATAAACCACTCCACACAGCGGCCAATGCTTAAGTGGCCGTCCTCGGNCAGGCTGGTAAAATCAGCCGCCATATGAGCCACGTACCAGACGACGGTAGAGATAATGACGCCCCGCCGATCATNGCCCGAATGNGGTCCGTCTGCCAGGGGTGGGACGCCGCGGCCGACCAGCGTTCGATTTTCCTCACGTGCTACGCGATGATGACCGCCAATATGCTGGCCGGCATCGACCGGCGCGAGTTCGATGATCCCGACTGGGTGGATCACATGGTACAACGGTTTGCCGGCTACTACTTCGACGCCCTGACCGCCTACGACGGGGATCCGGCGGCCGCGCCGCGCGTCTGGCGGCTGGCCCACGACACGTGCCGCGAGCCTGACGTCTGGGCCATTCAGAAGCTGCTGCTCGGCATCAATGCCCACATCAACTACGACCTCGTCCTGACCCTCGATGAGATGCTGGGACCTGAGTGGGTGGAGCTACCGGACAACCGCCGCGAGGCGCGCCTGCGCGATTACCGGCAGGTCAACGACATCATCGCCCGCACGGTCGACGCCGTCCAGGACGAGGTTCTGGGCCAGGCCATGCCGGTCATGCGCTACATCGACCTCTTCATGGGGCCGGGGGACGAACTCCTGCTGTCGCGCCTGCTCTTCCGCTGGCGCGACCGGGTTTGGGCCTATGGCGTGCGGCTGGTGGAAGCGGCCGACCTGGAGGCGCGGGAAGGGGTCATCCGCGAGATGGAAGCCGNCGCCGTTCGCCGGGCCGAGGCGATCCTGCGCAACAACTGGCTGGTCGTCGCCGGCTGACCGGGGGTCCTGCCTCACCCCGCCTGGTCGCCCGTGGTCGCCTTCATGACGTCCACCGACTGCCGAATCATCTCCCGCAAGACATCGCGATCGACGTCGTCCAGCTTATTGATGTAGAGGCAAGCCTTGCTGACTTTGTGCTTGCCCAGGCGGCCGAGCAGGTTATCGAATTCGTCATAGTCCATCATCAGGTAGAGCGTCAGGTTTTGCTTGCGGGGGGAGAATCCGACCACCGGCATATCGCCCTCGTGCCCGCTGGCGTATTTGTAGTGGTAGTGTCCAAATCCGACGATGCTCGGCCCCCACATTTTCGGTTCCTCGCCGGTCACTTCCCTCATCACTTCCAGGATGGCGAGGCTGTCTTTCCGCCGGCGCTCGTTGGGGACGGCGGTGAGGAAGGCAACCACGTCTGCATCATTTACCTTTGTTTTCAGCTCGTAGNTCATTGAAATTCTCCTGAGATTGGAAGTCTGGTACTGCCTGAATCTAGCTCGTCGGNCGTCGGTGAATAATTTCNTGCGGCTTGAAAAGCATCGCATCGCCCGNCGGATTGTGCCAGTCCATAGCCTGGGCGATAGCGTCGGGAATCATGATCACCAGCGGCTGGGCATCGCGCATGCCGTACTCATGATCGATACACTCCTCGTGAAAGGCAATGTGCAGGCGGTCAACCTCAAACGGCGACGTGCGCACGTGGNCTCCTGCCTCGCCCTGGATGGAGAACCAGTAAAGGAATTCATCCTCGCCAATGATCTCTCTAAAAATTACCTCCACCTTCATCTCCTCGCGGACGAGCGTTTGCTTCACTTCCTCCATTCGCTCATTGAGCATGGCCAGCCATTCATCGACCCGACCGGATTTGCCGGGTTTAACGCGGAAACGAGANAATTCAACGAGCATTTTGGATTTCTCCTACTGTTAATTTGCTGGTGACGGGGGAGTTTACCGGTCGTTTGGGTCTGTGTCCAAAAGGGCGTTGCTCATGCCGCAACGCCATCATCCGCGAGCAGGAAATGGTAAAATGGGCATTGGCAAAAGGAATTCACTGCCATCGTGATGAGGAGCCATCTATGACGAACCAACTAACATCTGANGTGGTATGGGAGGCAATCAACAAGGAGCTTTTCGCCGTCCTGGGGGTGGTGACGGCCCGGGGCGAAGCGCGCACGGCCGGCATCGTCTACATCGTGCGCGACCGCAAGCTCTACATCGCCACCGGCGCGGACACCTGGAAGGCGCGCCACGCGGCCGCCAACCCCCATGTCTCCATGACCATCCCCATCGCCAAGCGCGTGCCGATCATGCCGTGGGTCAAGATTCCGCAAGCCNCCATCACCTTCGCCGGCACGGCGCGGGTCATCCCGGCCGCCGACGCCTCGGCCGACATCAAACAGGCCATCTTCCGCGGCGCCGGCGACGACCTGATCGCCGGTTCGTGCCTGATCGAGGTCACGCCGGTGGGCGATTTCATCACCTACGGCGTCGGCGTGCCCCTTATGAAGATGCGGGAGCCGGAGCAGGCTCGCGGCCGCGCGCCGGTGGGGTAAGAANCTAGGGTTGATCAGACTCTATTCGAAAAAAAAGGACGCCNAGGCGCGACAAAAAATGTGTCTATGCGCCTTGGCGTCCTTGCGTTAACCCCATACAAGGGATGGAAGACGCTTAACTTAGCGCCGCCCGAACTGTCTCCAACTGCCCATACGACCCCAGTTTGCGGCTTTTGTCGACGATGAACTTGGCGTATTCCTTCACGTATTCCTTGCCGGGCGTGCGGAAGTCGAAGCCATCGGGGTGGTCGCGGAAGAACTCGCGGTGGACGCGCGTCCACACAAGGCGGCCGTCGGTGTCGATGTTGACCTTGGTCACGCCCAGCTTGGCGGCGCGGGCGAACTGGTTGTCGTCCACGCCCTTGGCCGACGGATTGAGCGCGCCGCCGGCGGCGTTGATGCGCTCCACTTCGCTCTGCGGCACGCTGCTGCTCCCGTGCATGACCAGCGGAAAGCCGGGNAGCGCGGCCTGGATGGCCTCGATGCGGTCAAAGTGCAGCCCCTGGGAGCCGGCGAACTTGTACGCGCCGTGGCTGGTGCCGATGGCCACGGCCAGGCTGTCGCAGCCGCTNTGCTCGACGAACGCCTTGGCCTCGTCGGGGTCGGTCAGCATGGCGTGCTTCTCATCAACCTTGATGTCTTCNTCGACGCCGCCGAGCATGCCCANCTCCGATTCGACGCTGATGCCTTTGGCGTGGGCGGCCGCGACGACGCGGCGGGTGATGGCCACGTTCTCGGCNAATGGCTCGTGGGAGGCATCNATCATCACCGAGCTGTAGAAGCCGGANTTAATGCAGTCGTAGCAGGTCTGCTCGTCNCCGTGGTCCAGNTGNACGGCNAAGATNGCNTCGGGGTATTCCGTCTCGACGGCGCGGATGATNGCCTCAAGGACGCGGGCGTTGGCGTATTTGCGCGCGCCCTTGCTAAGTTGAATGATGAACGGGGCCTGCGCCTCGATGTGGCCCTGGAAGAGGCCGAGGGCTTGCTCCATGTTGTTGATGTTATACGCGCCGACGGCGTATTTGCCGTAGGCGAGTTCGAATAACTGGGCGGTGGTGACGATCATGTGTGTAACTCCTGTGAGGTGTGAATTGGTACGTGCCGGGGAGCAAGGNGCCGTAGCGGGAACAGAATCCCAAGCTTCGGCCGCTTTGGTGCTCTGGGAGGATTATAGCAGATCGCGCGGCGATGTCAGCGCCGGTGGCGAGTGGCCGGGNATACNGCNNCTTNGGTTGCCCGATCGTCGAAGAGTTTAGGGCGTGTTGGNGTGGGATTGGCTATAATCCCCACCCATGACCTACGAAGAACAACAAACCATCGAGAAAATACTGCGGACGGCGAAGGTGATCGCCACAGTAGGGTTTTCATCCGACCCGGAGAAGCCCGCCCACAAGGTTCCAACCTACCTGCATGAGCAGGGCTACCGGGTGATACCGGTGAACCCGCGTCTGGACGAGGCGTTGGGGGAGAAAAGCTATGCCTCGGTGTCCGAGGTNCCCGACAAAATCGACGTCGTCCAGATCTTCCGCCCCAGCGACGAGGNCGGGNCNATNGTGGATGAGGCCATCGCNGCCGGNGCCAGGGCGGTGTGGATGCAGATCGGCATCGCCGACGACAACGCCGCCGCCCGCGCCCGCGCCGCCGGCCTCGATGTCNTCATGAACCAGTGCATGAAGGTGCAGCATTCGCGCTGGTCGAGTACGATGNTNTAAAGTNACGAGTGACGAGCTGAAGAACACCCTCTTAACTCNTCACTCGTAANTCGTCANTATCTTCGTCCAATCAGGAACCAGGTCCTCATCTCCCCTTTGCCCTTGATGTCGACTGTGCCGCGCGGGGCGGTGACGAACTCCCTTTTCAGTAGCTCATAAGTCGATTCGGCAATCTGGATGCTGTCGGCCACGCCGTGGGACTCCATGCGGCTGGCCACGTTGACCGGGTCGCCCCAGATGTCGTAGCTGAACTTCTTGCGGCCGATCACGCCGGCCATCACCGTCCCCGAATTGATACCGATCCGCAGGCGAATGGGGAACTCATACTTATGCGACAGTTCGTGGGAGAACGCGATCATGTCCAGCGCCGCGTCGGCCAGCGCCTGGGCATGGTCGGCGCGGGGCGTGGGGACGCCGGCCGCGGCCATGTAGCCATCGCCGATGGTGCGAATTTTCTCCAGCTTGTAGCGTTCGATGATCTCGTCGAAGCCGGTGTGCAGGTCGTTGAGCAGTTCCACCACGCTCTCGACGCCCAACTCGGCCGAGAGCGGCGTGAAGCCGGCGATATCGGCGAACAAAATGCTGGCGCTGTCGATGCATTCGGCGATAGCGCGCTGGCCGTCCTTTAGCTTCCGGGCGATGGACTGCGGCAGGATGTTGAGCAACAACTCGTCGGACTTCGCCTGTTCGGCCACCAGCAACTCGTGGGCCTGGTCGCGTTGGTGGGTGAAATAGGTCAGGAGCAAGAAAACGACCACCGACGGGCCGATGGCGTTCAGGATGAAAAAGGTGATGATCAGGTTCGACGACAGGACACTGTGCGCCGGGAGTGGCGGCCCGATCACTCCGGCATCCACGAGACCGGCCAGCAGCACAACGGCGACGAAGCCCAGGAACCAGCCGATGGCCCGGCGGCGGCTGTTGAACAGGAGCGCGCCCACCGGTGAGGTGAGCGACCACAGAATGACGCCGCTCGAATTCACAAAGCCGCCCAGGACGAGCATGAGCAGCGCCGGGAACACGAGGGTGATGAGAAGCTGGCTAAAGCGGAAGAGGTGATAGCGTCCGGTCAGCGCGTAATAGCCAATGCTGGCGAAGGAGAAGGCGGCGTACAGGATAGGAATGGCTCCGGCATTGACCGCGCCGAAGAACATGTAGATCAGCCCCCAGGTCAGCCCCAGCAAGGCGATGACTGTTGAAGAGGTGACCAGCAAGTCCGTTTGCAGCTGCTCGCGCTGCTCGCGGTCTGTCAGGCGAGCGGCTGATTGTGCGACGAGAATTTGTGCGGTCATTTGCGTGTCATCCATCCCTGCCTAATTGCTCACGTCGATTGTTACGCCATTCTCATTGTAACAGAGGAAAAATGACGGGCTGAAAACTGGTTTATAGTTCCGGCGGTAATCATATAACAGGGGGGCACCCGGGCCGGGGAATGTTGCATGGTTTTTGACACGCAAAGGTTGGGCATGCGCTTGGCGCGTACCTGAAAAAAGAGACCGGGTCTCTCGATTGAGGCCCGGTCTCCATTGAAATGCTAGGAGGATCCGGCGTTCCCTGAAGAACCCCGGATCCCATCAGTTAACAGTTAACGGCCGCGACCGTCGACACGACCGGCCGCGCATGCCATCGCCGTGCCCTGGAACAGGGGGGATGTCATTTCCGCGCAGTTGGTCCACGTTCCGGCGTTCCGTGCCCAGGCCGTAAAGGTAAGGGTGTGGGTTCCGCCGTTCGCGGGGGGTGTAGAGGTAACAAGTACTTCGGCACCAAGCACTGGGGCTGTCCCAACGCCGTCTACATAGACGGTATCGCCGCGGTTGCCGAACTTGTTCTCCGCGCCGGCGGTCAGGAAGCCGCCGTCGCCGCCGGTAACGGCGTCATAGGTAAAGGTGATGTCCTCAAC
>JAACJX010000688.1 GCA_014237545.1 Ardenticatenia bacterium
GCCAAAGCCATCGTAATGGCCGCCAACAGCAACGAGTTCCGCAAGCGCTCGATGACAACTGGATAAATCTCCGAGCGAGTGCTGAGTGATGTTCCCCAATCCCCCGTTACAAAGTCAGCCAGCCANCGAATGTACTGGACAGGTAGCGGGTCGTTCAATCCGTTAGCCTCTCGGAAAGCGGTCAAAGCCTCTTCGCCCGCTTCGCGACCCAGCACCACCCGGGCGACATCTCCGGGCAGCATTTGGGTCACAATGAATATGACTAACGATGTGACCACGATGGTCAAGCCCAGAAACGNCAGGCGNCGAAAAATGTACNTGGTCACTTNTAAGANCCTTCGTCCNAGNGANNACCTTTCTGGGATTCCTCAAGTTCGGCCAGNGGAATATGGCANAGTATCCNCTTGTCANNNGANGTTTGTTGCCAGGGTGGGATNTNGTTTACACAGATATCGCCNAAGAAGCGCGGGCACCGNGGATGGAAACGGCATCCGCTNGGGANNTCGATCTGGCTCGGCACNTCGCCTTCCAATCTGATACTTTCGACCTTTCGACCNGGTNCAACTTCAGGAACAGATGAAAGAAGCGCCTCTGTATACGGGTGGTGCGGCAGGTTGAACAGTTCTATGGCATTGNAGTACTCCACGATTTGTCCGGCATAGATCACGGCGATCTGGTCTGCCAGATAACCCACAACGGCCAGGTCGTGAGAGATAAACAGCATGGTACTGTTATTGGCGCTTTGTAGACGCTCCATGAGATTGAGGATCGCCGCCTGCACGGACACATCCAGCGATGACACCGGCTCGTCTGCGACGAGCAGATCGGGATTGGTGGCAAACGCGCGGGCAATAGCTACCCTTTGCTTTTCCCCTCCGCTTAGTTGCCCGGGTAATCGCGCTATATATTCAGCCGGCAAGCCTACAGCGGCCAGCATTTCTCGCGCCCGCCGCGCGGCATCAACGCGCGATTGTCTGGCGAGTGTGATAAACGGCCGTTGCAGTGTCTCGCCGATGGTCAAGTAGGGATTCAAGGCCTCTTCCGGATTTTGGAACACATATTGCGCCAATCGCAGCGTGTCGATATCCCTGTCGGATAGCCTGGGCGGAAGGGTAAAGCCGGAAATTGCGATCTCGCCGTCCGTTCTCGCCACCAGACCGACGATAGCTCTGGCCAGAGTGGACTTACCGCTCCCGCTCTCGCCCACCAGTCCAAGCGTGCGCCCTTTTTGGATGGAAAGATTAACGTCATCGACAGCCTTGATGGCTGGCTTTGGTCTGCCCATCGCAGCATCAAAAAAACTGCGGGAGATAGAGTATTCCACACGCAGATCGCTGATATCCAGTAAAACTTCACCCTTTCCGCTCGATCGCTCTGCCTCCTCAGCCCAAGTTATATCTTGGTTGAAATAGCCTNCCTCGCCCGCGGCGATTTCCGCCCACCTGTGGCAGCGAACGAGCCTTTCAGACGTAGCTTCTTCAAGCAACGGTCTTTGGTCCCGGCAAATGTCCAGGACCAGCGGGCAGCGCAGGGCGAATATACAGCGGGAGAAACCCTCAGTGGTAGCGCGATCTGCAAGAGACGGGATCGTCCCGGAGATAGTGGTTAACCTGGAATCCGACTTGTTCTGGCCAAGTCGCGGCACACTTTCCAACAACCCTTTGCTGTAGGGGTGAAGCGGACTTTGAAAGAGCAAGGCTGTCTCNGAATCTTCNACCAACTCGCCGGCATAGAGCACGGCGACACGGTCGCAGATCTGGGCAACCACGCCCAGGTTGTGCGTGATGTAGAGGAGCGTCGTCTTTCTATCGCGGATGAGGTCGCGCAGAAGGTCTAGGACGGTCGCTTGCGTGGTCACGTCCAGGCTGGTGGTTGGTTCATCAAGAATTATCAGTTTCGGCTCGGCGCTGATGGCCATGGCAATGAGCACCCTCTGCTGCATGCCACCACTCAATTCGTGAGGAAAACTCCGGGCGACCCGCGCCGGATCAGGCACCCTGACCTGTTGCAGTAGCTCCACTGCCTGCCGGGCCGCTTGCTCCTTTGAGAGCGATAAATGGTGTCGCAACCCCTCCGCAATTTGCTCGCCTATGCGGATGGATGGGTTGAGCGAGGACATGGGATCCTGAGGGACGAGAGTGATATCCTTGCCCAGGATGTGGTTAAGCTCACTCCTGGAGAGCNCAAGCAAGTTCCGNCCCTCAAACTCGATGCTACCATTCGTTACTTGCCCCCCTGCCCCGAGGTATTGCATGATGGCCATCGCCACCGTCGATTTGCCCGAGCCGCTTTCGCCCACCAGTCCGTAGGTTTGTCCCGCGGCCAGCGACAGAGAAAAATCGCGCACCGCGGCGAATAGTTCACCATCCTGTTCGTAGGCGACTGATAGATTTTGTATCGTCAACATCATCATGCAAACCTATCAGGCTCTGATTACTCGTTTGATCCCGTCGGCCATCAAATTGACGCCGACAACCAAGATGGCGATAGCGGCCGCGGGGAAATACATCACCCAGGGGAGTTGATCGACATACGGCCGGGCTTCATTGACCATCAATCCCCAGTTCGGGTTCGGGGGTTGAACCCCCACCCCCAGGAACCCGAGTGAAGCAACCAGAAAAATGGCGTATGAAAACCGCAAGGCAGCCTCTACTGTCAATGCCGGCATGACTGAGGGCAGGATCTCCCGGTAGAGAACCCGCCCCAAAGATTCGCCTTGNANGCGAGCCGCCTCAACAAAACCCTTGTTTTTAACGCCCAGAACAANGCTACGCACGACTCGCGCGACGATGGGCGTATACACCAGCACGATTACGATAAGCACGCTGTTACGGGATGGTCCCAGCGTCCCCAACAACAGGAGAGCCAGGAGCAATGCGGGAATGGCCAATAATCCATCAAATAGGCGCATCAATGTCTCGTCAAATGCGCCGCCCCGGTAACCGCTGATTAGTCCAAATGTTGTACCGCTGATGACGGCGAGGAGAGTTCCAAGCCCGGCCAGGGCAAGGATGTCCCTNGCGCCCAATAATATACGGCTGAATATGTCGCGCCCCAGGTGGTCCGTACCGAACCAATGCGCCGCAGAAGGCGCTTGTCGCGCGTCGCTATAGATTTGTTCGTTATAGCCATAGGGAGCGAGGAGTGGCGCAAAAATTGCAATGATCAGGAAGATCAGAAAAATCGTGGTTCCCAGCGCGGTCGTTCGACTCCCATATAGATGGCGAAGGACGGACGACGCTCTTTTCGATCTCATGCTAAATTAGAATCTGGCGCNCAAACCTGGGGCGATTTAATACACGGAGGAGACNCGGCGTTTTNAATAAAGCCGCGTCTCCTCCAACTGGTTAATTACCCGAAAAGGTGACGGTTCGGAAGTCAGTTCGGCCGGCGAAGGCTTTCAGGTTTAACCCCTCAAACTGATCCCTAATGGCGCCGAATTGGGCGAAGTAATAGGGAATAATGATTGGCCCTCGCTCGATCAATAGCTTTTGAATATCGGCGTATGCCTGAACCCGTTCTTCTTCATTCATCGTCGTGCCAGCTATCGCGGCCAGCTCGTCGAACTCCGGATCGGAAAAGTGGGACTCGTTCCAGATCGCGTCGGAGACGAGCATGACGTCCAGNTAGAATTGCGGGTATGGGCGGGAGCCCCATCCGGTAATTCCCAGGTCTACCTCAAGCCAGCCATTATCGGCATAGTAAACACTTTCCGGCTCCACACTTATCTCGACGTCGACGCCGATTTCGGACCACTGCTCCTTCAACACGGCCGCCAGGTCGGGGCGATTTCCGGTATCGGGCGTGTGAAGGGTGATCTGCAATCCATCTTCGTAGCCAGCCTCGGCCATCAAGGCTCTAGCAGCCTCCACATCACGAGCCGGNGGCACGGCGGTNTCGTCNTGNTAAGCGCTGTAGAGCGGGCCGATGGGGCTATCATTACCAAGCGCCCCATATCCTTGCTGGACGACGTTCAGGATTGCCTCGCGATCCGTCGCCAGCTTCAACGCCTGAATCACGCGGGGGTCATCGCCCGGGGCTCTGTCGGAGCGAAGGCGGATAAGGTCAAAGCCATTGGTGGGGATGTCCATCGTCACAATCCCCGGCTCTTCCTTCAGGCTCTCGAAAAGCGCGGTCGACATGCGCATGGCGAAATCGATCTGGCCACCCCGGAGCGCTTCAACGGCGGCCGTGTCGTCGTTGAAGAAGATAATCTGCAGACCTGCGAGGCTCGGCNGGCCGTCGATGAAATAATTCTCATTGNCCGACATNTCAATGCGATCTTCGGGGCTGTAGTTCGTGACAACAAACGGGCCTGTCCCGTTGAATTCAGCGTCCGCGTCCGCGGTGCCCGCCTTCAGGACGAGAGCGTGATTATCGCTCAGGTCGTAGAGGAAAAACGGATTGGGATTGGAGAGGGTGAAGGTAACTTCCAGATCGCCCGTAGCCTCGATGGAGGCGATGTTGCTATAGAGGTCGAAAGTCGGCGCCCCTTCCGTTGTGCGCAGACGGTCGAACGTCCAAACCACATCCGCGGCGCTAAAATCGCTCCCGTCATGCCACGTAACGCCCTCGGCCAATGTAAACGTGTAAGTGAGGCCATCATCGCTGACGTTCCAGCCTGTGGCCAGGCGCGGAACGGGGTTAGACAGGTGATCGATATCNACCAGGTAATCGTAGACGTGGTTGGCGACAAGAACCTCGCTATCGGAGGAGATGGCGATGGGATCGATGTTGACTATTGGTTGCATCGCGACGCGGAGGGTTCCCCCGCGCTCTGGCTGCTGATGATCAGTTTGTTCAACTTGTTCGGATTGGGTGTCGCTGGATTCAGTAATGGGCGTGGCATCTGTAGCCGGGGCGGTCTCCTCGGTGGCTCCCCCGCCACAAGCCGCGAGACCAAGGATCAGGATCGCGGTCAGAATGAATCCCAATCGCTTGTTGTGCAACCGAAATGTTGTTCCTAGCAAACTCATCTCTACCTCCAGGGCGTACGGGGCGTGGGGAAGGCGCAGGCGCAATACACACGGCTCCCAGGGAAATCTTTTCTATCAGTGTGATTCTATCAATTTCTGTTGATGTTCGAAATGGATGGGTAGGGATGAAAGATAATCGTAATGATCTTCTTTGCCGAGCGATGGTTTTGACGAATGCGCCCCTATCCATTACACTGCGGCGCTTATGACCAAGCGCGCCATGCTTTTGGAGGCTCTGGCATCGACCCCGGCCGACGTCTGCCGGTTATTGCGGCCGCTGACAGCCAGGCANCTGGGCGATCCATCCGACCAAGCATTGGCGGAAATAATGCTCAGACTTATACAAACGGAAATCGATTTCCAGACAACGATTGGCGCGAATGCTGATGGCATCGAACGGGTTTTCACCGATGAGGCCGTAGTCGGCCAGGTGGTCACTGAGCCAATGACAGCATTATGCGAGCAATTTCGCCTCGATCGAGATAGGACCCTGGTGCTGCTGGGTAGCCTGGCACCGGCGGAGTGGCAACGGAAAGTTTATCCACTCCATTCCACGGCAACGACAGTGCGACTCTACGCTCAAACGCTGGTTGAAAGCGATATCAAGCTGNCCAGCCGGCTTGTGGTGCTGGTTCAAGCTTCGCGGCAATCGACGGACGGCGAACAGGCAGCATGAACCCGCAACATCTTCAAGCGAGCAAGACGGCGTTCATCATTTGTGGCGCGCTGGCCCGCGAGGTGGTGGCTATCATTGATCGTCATCAATGGGCAGTCGATGTATTTGGCATCAAGGCTATTGCCCACATGTATCCGGCGCAGATTGCCCAGGCGGTTGAAGCGAGATATTTGGCCATACGCGACGTGTATGACCGTGTGCTGGTGGTTTATGGCGATTGCGGAACGAGGGGCGTGCTTGATGAGGTGCTAGACAAATACGGTTTGGACCGCCTTAAAGGCCCGCATTGCTACGAGATGTACGCCGGCCAACTGCTTGACGAATTGTTGGAACAGGAACCCGGCACTTTCTTCCTGACGGACTTTCTCGTTCGCAGTTTCCAGGGGACGGTTTGGCGGGGATTGGGTCTGAATCGATTTCCGGAGCTGAAAGACGAATACTTCCGCAACTATCGCCGTGTNGTNTACCTGTCGCAAGTTGAAGATNCTCAANTGCAAGAAAAGGCGGGNGAGATCGCGGCCGTGTTNGGGCTGCCTATGGAGATCATTAAGACCGGATATGGCCCGTTCGAGGGGCAACTCGTTGAATTTATGGGAAAGCCAGTAAATTGAGAATTAGACCAGCATCGCCGCTTCGGCTACCTCTCGATTTCGACGCGCCAGTATCATCGACACTTCGTTGGTAAGGAACATCATTACGGCCGCGCCGATCANAAACGGCCCCAGTATTTCCAGCCCCAGCCGCGCCGCCAAGATGCCTGCCAGGCCGGGCAGTATCGTCAACCCTATACTAGCCGCCCCTGTTTGCAAACCGATTGCGGATGCCGCATGTTTCTGGCCCACGCGATTAGGTGTATCGGACATCAAGGTAGGGAAGATAGCCGAGAGCGACAGGCCCATGAGCGCCACCGAGGCAATCCCGCCAGCGGTCGTCTGGATCAAAAACAGGGCCGCCGAAACGATAACGCCGGCCATGCTCCAGCGAAGCAAGCGCGCCGTGCCAATCCTGTTAGCAGTCGCGCCGAAAATGATGCGTCCCACGGTGAGCATGGCCCAGTAGATACTAGTTGATAGGCCGGCCAGGTAGGCCGACATCGAACGACCCTCCGTAAACAAGCTATAGGTCCATTGGCCNGTCGTGGTTTCCACACCGGTGTAGAACAGAAAAAGCAAAACCCCCAGCCNCACGATCGGCATTTTCAGGGCATCGAGCGATGTAGCCTTTCTGGCGGGTTTGCCCGATTCAGGTGGGTAGGAACCCGGGGCCCCACGGTAATCCATCTCCTTAAGCACCAGAACGAAAAGCAAGCCCAAAGCGAGATGAAAGACGGCGGCAATGAGATACCCCATCCGCCACCCTGCTCGGGATGTAATGGCGGCCGTCATGACCAGGGGACCTAAAGTCGCTCCGATACCGTACATGGCGTGCATCCAGTTCATCGTGCGAACGGTTTTCGTCGCCGCGATAAAAATATTCAGGCTTGCGCCGACGATACCGCTAGACCAGCCGACTAGAATTCCAAATAGCACGAATGTCGGCCAGCCCGGCGAGAGCGAGTAGCCCAACAGCCCCGACGCGGCAACGATGTTGCCCACCATCAACGACCGCCCAATCCCAATATGTCTCATTAACATNCCAGCGGAGACGCTTCCCGTCACATAGCCGATAGTCGACATCGCCAACAGAGTGGCGAGCATATCGAGGGGCAGGCCGAATCCCTGCCTTATCGACGGCCAGGCAACTCCCAGCATGCCATTTGCCACACCCTGGACNGCAAAGCANGCAAATGCCAGACTCAACGAAAACCGCNGTTTCGCGGCGATTGATTTGATCATCCGTAACGCAATCCTTGCTCTGTTTTTTGGCCACCCNCTCTGATGGATTTGCCGGCAAGCAATTCATCCTAGTATACTGCGATGGATGAAAAGGGGGTCATAGTGAACCGAGTTAAGTTTGATCAGACAGGTCTTGAAGTAACGCCCATCGGCTTGGGTCTGGCCGCTCTTGGCCGGCCGGGGTACATCAATCTGGGGCACGCCGCCGATCTGAAACACGAGTACGATGTTGCCGCTATGGAATCCCACGCGCATTCCGTGCTTGATACCGCCTGGGAGAGTGGAATCCGTTACTTTGATGCCGCCCGCTCCTATGGCCTGGCGGAGGCGTTTCTCTCTTCCTGGCTGCGCGGCCGGGCCATCCAGCCGGCGGAGGTAGTCGTGGGNTCAAAGTGGGGCTNTACCTACACGGCCGGGTGGCNAATCGATGCCGAGAAGCACGAGGTAAAGGCACATTCTCTGCCTGTTTTCCAGAGGCAAATTGGCGAGAGTCTGGACCTCCTCGGCGAATATCTGGATATATATCAGATCCATTCCGCCACTCTCGACAGCGGAGTCCTGGACAACAAAGACGTGCTGGGAGCTCTAGGAGAATTGCGTGACAACGGAATCGTTATAGGCCTTTCCCTTAGCGGGCCACAACAGGATAAAACCCTTCGCAAAGCAATGAAAGTCGAAATAGGCGGCAAGCCCTTATTCGCCTCCGTTCAGGCAA
Source organism: Ardenticatenia bacterium (assembly GCA_014237545.1). Taxonomy (GTDB): domain Bacteria; phylum Chloroflexota; class Anaerolineae; order Promineifilales; family Promineifilaceae; genus Promineifilum. The sequence continues at coordinate 8,203 of JAACJX010000688.1, forward strand.
CCTGGAACCTGCTCTCACGAGAAGCGACACAGGCCCTGACGGAAGCGCACGAAGCTGGGATGGGGGTGATCATCAAAGAGGCGTTGGCGAACGGCCGACTGAC
>JAACJX010000442.1 GCA_014237545.1 Ardenticatenia bacterium
CCTGCACCCGTGAAATCCCTTTCTCATGAACACTGACTTCCTGACCCTGCGCGACGTGGGCGTCACCTTTGCCGACACGGGCGATGAGGTGCTGGCCAATATCGACCTGGCCATCCCGGCCGGGGCGTTCGTGGCCGTGGTCGGCCGCTCCGGCGTGGGCAAGTCGACGCTGCTGCGCGTCATCGGCGGCTTGCTGCGGCCGACGACCGGCGCAGTGCGCCTGCAAGACGCCGACCCGGCCGACTCGACCGCGCCCATCGGCATCGTCTTCCAGCGCGACAACCTGATGCCCTGGCGGACGGTGGCCGAGAACGTGGCCTTGCCGCTGGAATTGAATGGAGCAGGGGAGAAAGGGGTAAAGGGGGAAAGGGGGCGCAATCTCTCCTCTGGGCTTGTAACCGAGGCGCTGGAGATGGTCGGGTTGGCAGGGCAGGAAGAGAGCTATCCGGCGCAACTCTCCGGCGGCATGGCCCAACGCGTCGCCATCGCCCGGGCGCTCGTCCACCGGCCGGCGTTGCTACTGCTCGACGAACCGTTTGGGGCGCTCGACGCGCTGACGCGGGAGCGGATGGCCCAGGAGCTGCTGGGCATCTGGCAGGCTCACCCGGTGACGGTGCTTATGGTCACCCACAGCATCAGCGAAGCAGTGCTGCTGGCCGACGAGGTGCTGGTGATGAATGGCCGGCCGGGGCGCATCAGCGAACGGATCGAGATCGACTTGCCACGTCCGCGAACGATGGGGATTGAGGCGACGGCCGCGTTTCAGGGATACGCCGCGGCCGTGCGCCAGGCGATTCAGACGGATGAGGCGCCGGCAAGCTAACGCGTCGCTCACCGGCCGAGTCTCCATAAGACCGATGCTCTAGCTGCCTACAGAGCCGCGCGGCTCCAGAATGGCGAACGTGCCCGACGCGCGGGCGACCGGGCCGTCGCCGTCGCGAACGGACGATTCCAGGAAGGCCAGGCGCTTGCCCTGATGCACCACCCGCGACTCGCAAACCAATTGGCCACTGACGACGGGGCGAAAGTAGGTGATCTTGATCTCCACCGTGGTGCAGTAGCGCCCTCCATCCAGCGCCGATATCAACGCCCCGCCCATTCCCGTGTCAGCCAGGGCATACACCACCGCCCCGTGGAGCACCCCATTGGGATTCATCAACTTCGGCGTTACGTCGAGCGCGCAGCGGCTTTCGCCATTACCCCAGTAATCGAAGCGCAAGCCGATTAGCTCGCCAAAGGGGTTGGCGTGGGCGCCGTGTATGGGGTTTTGGTCGTTCATCGTCTTTATTCTACCAGCCACCGGGCGGGGCGTCCGTATCGCCCGGCGCAATAAAAAAGGCCTGCTCCCGCGAGCAGGCCCGGCCCCCATCCGCGAATCGGTTATATTGTTGCCACCCTACCCCTTCGCGATTGGAGAAACAGAAGAACCAGTATGATCAGCCACACGCCGAGCCGGATGGTCATCGCCCGCAGGCTGTCGGGGGCGACCACGTCCCCATAGACCGTCCGGATGACGATCATCACCACGGCGTGGGCGGCGAACACGGCCGCCGCCGCGGGCAGCGCGTAGGGACTCTCGCGCCAGATGAGCACCGCCACCACCAGCGCCGACACAAGTCCGGCGATGAAGTTATAGATGGGCAGCCAGCCGATGACGTAATAGTCGGGTAGCTGGCCGAGCAGCACCTGGCCGCCGGCGACGATAGCCATCACGCCGATGATGAAGGCCAGCGCGCCCGCGATTTTTGCCGGCGTGAATCTCATCGGATGCCTACCCCTTGGCCAAGACCTTGCGCGCTTCCGACCCCTTGAACGGGTAGCCCATGAGCCGGGCAAAGACGCAGTAGTCGAACAGCCCGGCCAGNAGCGGGACCAGGCCGACGATGGCCATGATGGTGCCGCCCGTGCCGCTGACCACGAAATAGCCCACATAGATGAGCACCAGACCCATCACCACGCGCAGCGCGCGCCCCAGACCGCTTGTCATGAATCTTACCAATTCCATAGTGACCCCCATCCCAATCAAGTTAGTGATGGTGTCATTTTAGGCGGTAGCGCCGGGCGGCGTCGCCGACAAAAGTCGGATCACCGTGAAAATACAAAAAACCGGGCTTTTTCTGGAAAGCCCGGTTTTTAATGTCTTTGAGTGTCTCGTCGCTTACTCTTCCGTCGCCGGCGGCTCCTGTGTCGTCGCATTCTTGACACGTTCGCGCCGCCGCAATTGCTTGATCACCCAGATGAGCAAGACAAACGGGATGGCGATGACCAGCAGAATGGGCAGGGCGAAGAGCACGAACCAGATGGCGGCGTTGGCCAGCACCTGCAACATGTTGATCAGCGCCTCGATGGCTTCCTTGGCCACGCCGCTCGGCTGCCAGCCGCCGACCTGAATCGGCTGGGCCAGCTCGTCGGGCGTCACGTTGACAGTGATGGATGAGAAGGCCGACGATTGCTCCAGNTATTGCATGCGCCCCTTAAGGGATTCGATCTCCCCCTCGACGCGNCTCANNTCCANGTTGACCGCCAGCGCGTCCTCGACGTTGCGCGACTCATCCAGGAACTGGCGCAGCCGCGCGGCCGTCGCTTCCAGGTTGCCCAGCCGGGCGCTCAGGTCCACNTACTCCTCGGTCACGTCCTGGCCNGATGTGCTGAGACTGGTCACTTCCACCGCCAGCCCGGCGATGGCGTCGAGCACGCTCTGGAACCCTTCGGAGGGGATGCGGATGGTGATGTAGCCGCTCTTGTAGGTGTCGGTGGACTGGTAGACGTTGCTGCTGACCACCCAGCCGCCGCTGCTGTCGGCCATGGCGGCGATCTGATCCAGCGCCGCCTCGGTGTCAGCGGCGACAATGGCCATGTCGGCCGTGCGGATGATGAGTCGCTCCTGACCGGTGGGGACCTGGTTGGCCGCGTCAAAGTCGGCAACCGCCATTTCCCCTTCCATGACGGCCATATCAGAGGCCATCGGCGCTTCCATGGGGGCGGACCCGGCATAGTACTCGGCCGATTCCTCGGCGACGGATTCCGTCGCCGAGCGACTGGCGCAGGCCGCGAGACTCAGCGCGGCTAGGAGTAAAGTGACGACTAACAAAATTNGGCGTTTCATGGTGTACCCTTCCTGTTCTCTCTAGATTCGGCGTTTGCCTCTGCTCTCTAGACGCCGACGACGCCGTGAATGTTCCAAATTCCGGAATAGAACACGGATGACGCGGATCAAGCGGACATTTGCGGATGCATTTAGAAATCTGCGCAATCTGCGTAATCTGCGGATCCTTCTTCCTTACATCCCGAACTCCAGCCGCTCCACNAGCCGCGACGGCATCTTGTGGGCGCGCATGCGGCGCTGGGTCTCGGTGATGTCATACGGCACGCGGTGGAGCGTCCACGTTTGCGCCTCGTCGTCGAGGATGGCGAAGGACGCCCGCGGGTCGCCGTCGCGCGGCTGGCCCACGCTGCCGGGGTNGATGATGAGCCGCCCCTGGCTCAGGTCAACCGCCTCGCCGTCGCCGACCAGGTAGAAGTTCAACTCGGCCGCGGTCTCATCCAGCAGGAACAGGGCCGGGATGTGCGAGTGGCCCACCAGGCAGATAGGCGTCTCGAAGTGTTCGAAGTTGTCCAGCGCCGTCTGCAGGTCGAGGATGTACTCCCACACCGGGTGGCGCGGGCTGGCGTGGGCCAGCGTGAAAGGCGGGGCCACGTGCAGCGGCGGCAAGCTCTCCAGATAAGCCAGGTTTTCGCCGGTCAGTTGCCGCCGCGTCCAGTTCACGAGCCGCCGCGCGTCGTCGTTGAATTCTTCCGTGTCGAGCTTGTCCAGCACCGCCCAGTCGTGGTTGCCGGAAAGGGCCAGCGGCTCCAGTTCGCGCAGCCGTTCGACGCATTCGTTGGGATTGGGACCATAGCCGACCAGATCGCCCAAAAACCAGAGGCGCTCATATTCGCCGTCGGCCGCGGCCAGCACCGCTTCCAGGGCGACCTGATTGGCGTGGATGTCGGAGAGGATAAGAGTACGCATGAGGGGTTAGTAGGCAGTCAAGAGCAGACGATAAAAGCNGCCGATCATAAATCTGTGTTCGGATGCGCATATCATACCATGTAAAGTATAATAGGCATTCAATCAAGGGTGGCGCCGGTTTCTTGACCGGCAACGCCAGAGATCGCGTAATTCTGACCCTGATAACATTACGAACGCATGGCCATTCTCGACGACCGAACGCTGGACTTTGTCAGCACAAGCGTGGCCCAGACGGAGCGGCTGGGCATCCGCCTGGGCGAGTTGCTGGAGCCGGGCGACGTGGTCTGCCTCTCCGGTGAACTGGGAGCGGGCAAGACGGCCCTGGCGCGCGGCGTCGGCCGCGGTTGGGGGTCGCCAGTGCGCGTCACCAGCCCGACCTTCGTGCTCGTGAACGAGTATCCGCGCCCCAGCGACGGCCGCATCCTCTACCATATCGATTGCTACCGCCTGGAGCGCACGGCCGACATCGCCNCGGTCGGCCTGGACGACATCCTCGACAGCGACGCGGCCGTGCTCATCGAGTGGCCGGAGCACATCGTTGACCTGTTGCCCCCCGACCGCCTGTGGATTACCCTGTCCTACGACAGCCCCACCCGCCGCCGCCTGCGCCTCAGCGCCATGGGCCCCAGGTCGAGCGTGCTGCTGGTCGATTTCCGCAAGAACGCCTTCGGGGTGTAAGAAAGGAGAATCCACAGATTGCGCAGATTTCACAGATTAAAGAGCGGCAGGTGGCAAGTGGCAGGTATCAGGGTCTTCCCCCGGCTCCCCTGCTCCCTTTCTCCCCTTCTCCCCTGCCTGCCACCGAGTGACTATGATTCTAGCGATTGATACGGCAACGGATTGGGTAGGGCTGGCCCTCCATGACGGCAGCAGCGTCCTGGGCGAGTTCGGCTGGCGCAGCCGCCGCACCCAGACTATCGAGCTGGCCCCGGCTGTGGCCCAGCTGTGGGCGCGCACCGGCGTCTCCGCCAGCGACCTTAACGCCATCGCCGTCGCCATCGGCCCCGGTTCCTACACCGGCCTGCGCGTCGGGCTGGCGCTGGCCAAGGGCATCGCCCTGGGCCAGAAGCTGCCGCTCATCGGCGTGCCGACACTTGACATTGTCGCCGCGTCCGTCCATCGCCTTGACACCGACCTCGTGGCCCTGGCCCAGGCCGGCCGCTCGCGCTTGTGGGCCGGGCAATACCGTTGGGCTGACAAGCGCGGCTGGGAACCGGAGGGCGACCCCGTCCTGACCCAGTGGGATGACCTGATCGGCCGGCTCCAGGTGCCGGTGGCTTTTGCCGGGGAGATCGACGCGACGGCGGCCAAGCTCATCCGCCGCGCCAATCGCTCGGCCCACATCGTCGCCCCGGCCGGTTCGGTGCGCCGCGCGGCCGTTCTGGCCGAGATCGGCTTTGCCCGCTGGAAGAAGCAGCAGGTGACCGACGCCGACGCCCTGGCCCCTGTCTACCTGCGCGAGCCGGGCTAGGCAACCATGCTCGCCGTTCCCGCCCCCTATTCCCTGCGGCCGATGACCGTGGTCGACATTCCGGCCGTGCTGGAGATCGACCGCCTGTCCTTTCCCACGCCGGCCACCGAGCAACTCTTCCGGAACGAACTGACCGAAAATCAACTGGCCCACTACCAGGTGCTGGCCCGCGCCGCGGCTGGCGAGAGCGCGACCGGCGAGGTTCTGGTCGGCTTTGCCGGGTTCTGGCTCATTGCCGGGGAAATCCACATCAGCACCATCGCCGTCCACCCGGCCGAGCGCGGCCGCGGCCGGGGTGAGTGGCTGCTGTTGAACCTGCTGCTGGAGGCGTGCGCGCTGGACCCGCTGCTCGTCACGCTGGAAGTGCGCCAGGGCAATCACACGGCCCAGTCGCTCTACCGCAAATACCGCTTCGAGGAGGTCGGCCTGCGGCGGCGCTACTACCGCGACACGGGCGAAGACGCCTTGCTGATGACCGTCGACTTCGCCGCGCAGCCGGATTACTGCCGCTGGTTGCACGATCAGGCGGCCGTGGCGGCGCGGGCGACTGCGGATTAAGCGGCGGAGTGGTGTACAATCAGGGCAGTTCAATCACCAGTTGCATTTTGTTTGCTGTTTGGCCCTCTATTTCACCTGAGTCTGACTGGAGACAATGCCATGAACAACCAACACATCTTCATCACTGGCGGGGCCGGTTTCATCGGCTGCAACAGCGCCGATCACTTTCTCCGACAGGGCAAACGCGTCACGATCTATGACAACCTGACGCGCAAGGGCGGCCGCTCGAACCTCGAGTGGCTGCACGCCACCCACGGCGGCGACCGGCTGCGGGTCATCGAGGCCGATATCCGCGACTATGATCGGCTGTCGGCCGCCGTGGCCGAAGCCGCGCCGGAGGTAGTGTTGCATCTGGCTGGCCAGGTGGCGGTCACCACGTCGGTCGTCGACCCGCGCGAGGATTTCGAGATCAACGCCCTGGGTACGTTCAACGTGCTGGAGGCGGCGCGCCACCACGCCCCGGGCGCGGCTTTCCTCTACGCCTCGACCAACAAGGTCTATGGCGGCATGGAAGAGGTGGGCATTGTCCANCGCGGCCAGCGGTACGAATATGCCGACTACCCCCGCGGCATCCCCGAAAGTTTCCCGCTGGATTTCCACTCCCCCTACGGCTGCTCCAAGGGCGCGGGCGACCAGTACACCCGCGATTACGCCCGTATCTATGGGCTGCGGACGCTGGTGCTGCGGCAATCGTGCATCTACGGCCAGCGGCAGTTCGGCGTGGAGGATCAGGGCTGGGTGGCCCATTTCGTCATCGCCACGGTCATGGGACGGCCGATCTCCATCTATGGCGACGGCCTGCAGGTGCGCGACATTCTCCACGTGGACGATCTGGTGGCGGCCTATCAGGCGGGAATCGACCGTGTCGACGAGCTGAGCGGCGAGATATTCAACCTGGGCGGCGGGCCGGAGAACACGCTGGCCATCTGGAGCGAGTTTGGCCCGCTGTTGGCGGATCTGGCCGGGCGGCCGGTGCCGGTCAACTACGGCCCGTGGCGGCCGGGCGACCAGCGCGTCTTCGTGGCCAACATCCAGCGCGCCGAGGAGTTGCTCGGCTGGCGCCCGCGAATCTCGCCCGCCGAGGGCATCCGCCGGCTGTATGCCTGGGTATCGGCCAACCGGCATCTGTTCTAGGTCTGTCGTCGTGAGCCAGGTATTGCCGGCTGTCCGCGCGGCCTACGTCCAGGCGCTGCAACAACTCGTTCGCGACGCGCCTTTTCCCCGGCTGATGGGCATGCGACTGGACGCCATCGACATCGACCACGCGCGCATCGTCCTGGACATCGACGAGCGCCATTTCCAGCCGTTCGGCATCGTCCACGGCGGCGTCCTGGCCACGCTCATCGACACAGCCACGTTCTGGGCCGCCTTCCTGCGCCTGCCGGAAGATGCGGGGCTGGTCAACATCGACCTGAAGCTCAACTATCTCCAGCCAGCCACCGGCGGCCGGCTGTCGGCCGAAGGGCGGTGCATTCGCCCCGGCCGCACGCTCAGCTACACCGAGGCCCACGTCTATGACGAAAAGGGTGAACTGCTGGCCCATGGGACGTCGACGCTGATGACCTTGCCAGGTCGCGGCCTCGAGCTGGGCATCGGCAAGTTCGAGAACGCCTGAACGGCGCGCCTGTTGGCCGGCGTCGCGCGTANTGTGTGCATGAACGCGCCGCGGAGTGGTTGGGGAGTGGGGGCAGTTGCGGATTTTTACTCGGCCAGCGTTTGCTCCAGCAGGACAATGATCTCCTTGTTCATGCTGCGCCGATTGGATCGAGCGCTTTGCTTCAGCTTGGCATGGAGTTCGTCTGGAGTCTGGCGGATCAACAAGTCGGTCACGGTCAATTCTGTATCATTGTGATATCTTAACGATATCATCAGCTAACCTGTCAACCCCTACTCAATCTCAATCTTCGTGATCGCGTCGAAATCCAGCGCCTTTTCGCTGCCCAGCACGGCGTGGAGCGCCAGTTGAGCGAACTGGAAGAACGCCTGCAGGTCGCCGATGCGGTCGAGGTAAAAACGCGCAACCTGCTGTTCCTCGGCCGACAGATCGCGCTCGGCCGCCTGGAGCTTCTCGATGCTCTCCCCCAATACGTGGAGCGCCAATTGCACCTCGCGCTGCTCGCGGCTCTCCAGCACGTTGCGAATGACCTGCCACATGTCGGACTCGGCCTTGTAGAACTTGCGCCGCTCGCCCCGCACCCAGACTTCCTTGGCCATGCCCCAGCGCTCCAGGTCGCGCATATTCATGCTGACCGACCCTTTGCTGATCTCCAGCGTGTCGCCCAGTGCATCCTGCGACAGCGGCTGCGGACTGAGGAGCAACGTGCCGTAGAGCCGGCCCATCACGTCGCTGAAACCAAAGAAGCGAGCCAGCCGGCCGAGGCCGGAAACGGTACTGTCATTGACGGCGGTTAATGTTTCGTGCATGGTCCCCTGCGTTCAATATGTTTTGAATGTAATGAGCATAGCAGAGGATGGGGGTGGTGGCAAGGGAGAAGGGGTGAAAGGGAGAAGGGGCGAAGGGGTGGGAGTGATGGGTGCAACCATTTGGCCTGGCCGGCGCGTACTCGGCCGTAACGGGCAATGGAAGGCTTTTTAGCCGTATTTGCCTCGCGGCTGGGTGATACCTTGGTAAATATTCCCATAGGACGAGCCATTAAGCGGTATAAAATAGAGTGGCCAAGCCGCGCCAATTTTGTCGTGGCTGCTTTTTGCGTCTCCTGAAAGGAGGTTTCTTGATGAAGCGATTTACGCTATTGTTGATAATGGCGGCCCTGCTGGCGGCGTGCGACAACGCGCCCGACCAGCCCCTGCCTACGCCGCTGCCGCCTGCGCCGACAAACGCGGCCGAGTCCTCGCCGACTACGGTCGTTCAGCCCACCGATACCGAGGCAGCCCTGGCGACGCTGCCGCCTTCGCCGACGGCCGAGCCGCCGACCGAAGCGCCGACACTGCAACCGACGCTGACCGATGAGCCTTCGCCGCCGGCCTCNCCGACGGCCGAACTGCCGCCGACGGATCCGCCCACGGCCGAGCCCACGGCGCTCAGCCTGTTCGCCCCCGGCCAGCAGGATGGCGGGACGCTGGCAATGGGCGGCGTGAAGGCCTATCTCGTGGATGGACGGCGCTTCCAGCCTCTCATCCTTTTCGTCGAACCGACGAATGAGCTGAACGTGGCCCTGGCCGCTTACGTGGGCGACCAGACGGCCCAGACCATGCCNGAGGGCGTCACCCCGCCGGCCGCGGCCGACAACGCCCTGGCCGGGCGGCCGGAGATCCTGGTCCTCAGCCCGGAGGCGGACGGCCTCTACACGATGGTCATTCGCGCCGCGGCCGGGGAGGGTTCCTTCGCCGCGCACCTTTACGACCTGAANACGCCCGCGCCGGGCNTCGCCGTGCAGCAAGCGGACACGCTCCTGGCGGGCGAAGAAAAAGCGTATAACATTACCTCGCGCGGCCCGCGGCCGGTTATCGTCGTCGCCGACCCGGTCGACCAGTCCGATGTCGCCCTGGATATCCTGGGCGCGGATGGGACGCTGCTGACCACGGCCAACTACAGCGGCCCGGGNGGCGTGGAGACNGCCTATGTCCTGCCGCTGGGCGANACGGCCTACACGGTGAAGGTGCGCGAGGCCAACGGCGCTCCGGCGTCGTTCCAGATTTTGGTCGTTACGGTGGAGTAAGGGCCACGGACGATGGATCACAGCAAGAGCTCAATGGGCGGTCCGCGGTCTGTCGTCTATAGTCGATTGATAAGGGTGAAATAGATGGTATTGGTCATCGATAATTACGATTCGTTTACCTATAACCTGGTGCAATACCTGGGCGAGTTGGGCGAGGACGTGCGCGTCTATCGCAACGACCAGATCACACTGGAGGAGATCGCCGCGCTGAAGCCGGACCACATCGTCATCAGCCCCGGCCCGGGGGAGCCAGAGGACGGCGGCATCTCCAACGAGGTAATCCGCGTCTTTGGGCCGACGACGCCGGTGCTGGGCGTCTGCCTGGGCCACCAGTGCATCGGCAGCGTCTTCGGCGGTGTGGTGTCGCGCGCGCCGCGGCTGATGCACGGCAAGACCTCGTCGGTCTACCACAACGGCCAGGGATTGTTTAACGGNGTGCCCAGCCCGTTCACGGCCACGCGCTACCACTCCCTGATCGTCGAGGAGGCGCTGCCGGAGGTNTTGGCCGTCACTGCCTTCACNCGCGACGGCGAGGTGATGGGCTTGCAGCACCGGGAGTATCCGGTNGTCGGCGTCCAGTTCCATCCTGAGAGCATCCTGACCGAGCACGGCAAGCGGATTTTGCAGAACTTCTTGAATATGTAAGGGAATTCAACGCAGGGACGCCAAGACGCAAAGGGTTTGAATGCCTTGCGTTCGTGCGCCTTGGCGCCTTTGCGTTAAGTTTTTTTGGAGTGACTCATGAACCCAACCACCCACGGCTTTGAATTCGTCCGCGAGGAGATGATCCCCGAACTAAACACGCGCGCGCGATTGTGGCGGCATGCCAAGACGGGCGCGCAATTGCTCTCGCTGGAAAACGACGACGAGAACAAGGTGTTCGGCATCAACTTTCGCACGCCGCCGACTGACTCCACCGGCCTGCCCCACATCCTGGAGCACGTCGTGCTGGCCGGGTCGCAAAAGTACCCGCTCAAGGACCCGTTCTTCGAGCTGGTGAAAGGCTCGCTGGCGACGTTCATCAACGCCATGACCTACCCCGACAAGACAGTCTACCCGGCGGCCAGCACCAANCTGCAGGACTTCTACAACNTGCTGGACGTATACGTGGATGCCGTCTTCCATCCNCTGCTGTCGCCGGAAAAGCTGGCCCANGAGGGGTGGCATTACGAGCTGGAAGCGGCCGACGCGCCGCTGACCTTCAAGGGCGTCGTCTTCAACGAGATGAAGGGCGCCTACTCATCGCCCGACAACCTGCTCGGCCGCTACAGCCAGCAGGCCACCTTCCCCGATGTCACCTACGGCGTCGATTCCGGGGGCGACCCGGCCGTGATCCCCGACCTGACCTACGAGCAGTTCAAGCGCTTCCACGAGACCTACTACCACCCGTCGAACGCGCTGATCTTCTTCTATGGCGACGACGATCCCGAAGAACGGCTGCGCCGGATGAACGAGTACCTCTCCGAGTTCGAGCCGATCGCCGTCGAAAGCGCCATCGCCCTCCAGACGCCGTTCGCCGCGCCGCGGGTGGCGCGCTTCCCCTATGGCGTGGAAGAGGACGGCGCGCAGGCGGCCGATTCGGCCGANAGCCCCAAGTCCTTCGTCGAAGTGAANTGGCTGCTGCCGGAGTATGAAGACACGGCCCTGGTCATGGCGCTGGAGATCCTGGCCTACGCGCTGCTCTACACCCCCGCCTCGCCGNTGCGCAAGGCGCTCATCGACTCCGGCCTGGGCGAAGATGTGATCGGCGGCTTGTCGAGCGAGACGCGACAGATGACCTTCTCGGCCGGTCTCAAGGGCGTTCCCCCGGCCGATGTCGAGCGCGTGGAGCCGCTCATCCTCGACACGCTGGCGGCGCTGGCCCGCGACGGCTTCGACCCGGACATGATCGCCGCGGCGGTCAACACCATCGAATTCGCCCTGCGCGAGAACAATACCGGCCGCTTCCCGCGCGGGCTGGCCCTGTTCATCCGCTCGCTGAGCACGTGGCTCCACGACCGCGACCCGCTGGCGCCGCTGGCCTTCGAGGCGCCGCTGGCGACCGTGAAAGACCGGCTGGCGGCCGAGCCTGACTACCTGCAATCTCTCATTCGCGTCTACTTCCTCGACAACCCCCATCGCGTGGCGGTCATCCTGGAGCCGGACCCGGAATTGAACCGGCGACTGGAGCTAGCCGAGCGCGAGCGGTTGGATCGGGCGCGCGCCTCAATGAATGAGGTTGCGGTGCGCTCGGTCATCGAGACCGCCCGCGCGCTAAAGGAAGCGCAGGACATGCCCGACCCGCCGGAGGTGCTGGCCAAGCTGCCGAGCCTGGGCCGCGAGGATTTGGACAAGGCCCATAAGCCGATTCCTATAGAGGTGAAAGGAATCACGGGAGAGGAGGAGCAGGCGCGAGCTTCCGCTCAACTCCGCACCCCTGCTCCCCAGATCCTCTTCCACGACCTCTTCACCAACGGCATTGTCTACCTCGACCTGGGGCTGGATCTGCGCGCCTTGCCGGCCGAACTGTTGCCCTATGCCGGCGTACTCGGCCAGGCGCTACTGGAGATGGGCACGGATAAGGAAGATTTCGTCAAGCTGTCGCAGCGCATCGGCCGCACGACCGGCGGCATCGGCCCCGACACGCTGATCGCGCCGGTTGTTGGAGGGGGGCGCGAAGACCATTCTGAACTCGTCGCNTACTTAATGTTGCGCGGCAAGTCGACGCCGGAGCGCGCGCCGGAGATGCTCGACATCCTGCGCGACGTGCTGCTGACTGCCCGGCTGGACAACCGCGAGCGCTTCCGCCAGATAGTGCTGGAGGCCAAGGCCGGCGCGGAGAGCGGCTTGGCCCCGGCCGGCCACATCGTGACCAACACCCGCCTGCGCGCCCACCTCCACCCCGCCTATCGCCTCGAAGAGATGGTCAACGGCGTGGANAACCTGCTCTTCTTGCGGCGGCTGGCCGAACGCATCGACAGCGATTGGCCNGGCGTGCTGGCCGATTTGGAGGCGGCGCGGGCCGCGCTCGTTAGCCGGGCCGGCCTCATCGCCAACGTGACGCTGGATGAGGCGCGCTATAGCTCCTTCGCGCCGCGGCTGGCGGAGTTCATCAACGGGCTGCCGGATGATAGACCTCTGAGGTCTTTCGCAGACCTCAGAGGTCTGGCCGCGCTTCCCCGCCACGAGGGCTTGGCCTTCCCGGCGCAGGTGAACTACGTCGGCAAGGGCGGCCGCCTCTACGACATGGGCTACGAACTCGACGGTTCTATCGCCGTGATCAACAACTTGCTGCGGACCGGCTATCTGCTGCAGAAGATCCGCATCCAGGGCGGAGCGTATGGGGCGTTCTGCACCTTCAGCGCCACGTCGGGGGTCTACACCTATCTNTCTTACCGCGACCCGAACGTAGGCAACACCCTCGCCGTCTATGACGCCACGCCCGACTTTCTGAGGGGGCTGGAGTTGAGCGACGACGAGCTGACGCGGGCCATCATCGGCGCCATCGGCGCCATCGACGCCTATCAACTGCCGGACGCGAAGGGCTACACCTCGCTGACGCGCTATCTGACGGGCGAGACCGACGAGCGACTACAGCGCTTCCGCGACCAGGCGCTGGCCACGACGACGGCCGATTTCCGCCGCCTGGCCGACGCACTGGAAGGAGTGAGGGCGGCCGGTGACGTGGTCGTGCTCGGCAGCCGGGAAGCCCTGGAAAGCGCCGGAGTCGATCTGGCGATCTCCAAAGTGATGTAGTTCCAAGACCTCAGAGGTATCGGCGTGGCCGCACACCGCCAACCTCTGAGGTCTTTTTATTTACCGCGCCGCCGTCTTCACGTTGGGCAGCGCCGCGCCCGGCCGCTCGATCGGTTCGCCCGGCTCGACGACCATGCCGCCGCCGCGCACCGTGGCCCCCAGCACCAACGCGGCGCTGATGAGCACCATGTTCTTGATGATGTACTGACCTTCCAGCGTCGGCGCGTAGGGGATACGCAGGAACACCTCGCTGGGGAAGAGGAAGAC
>JAACJX010000247.1 GCA_014237545.1 Ardenticatenia bacterium
CGCTCGAGCAAAGCCCGCATTCCTAGGCGAACAACTTCGTGATCATCGACGATCAGAAGGCGCAACATCTGAGTCATATAGGCTAAGTATAGCCAAAAGGGGACGCGGATNCCAATATTGTAGNGAGACGCNGGCCGGCCTACNGCCNGCCNGGGNGCTATCAGGTAAAGACGGCCGCCTCGGCCACGCGGCCGCAATTGTCACAAATCAGCTGNAATAATCCATTGAAGTGGAGCTCGCCCAGCAGGCAGGANNGGCACGGCATCCCTTCGCGGGGCGCGNCCGCGCAATTNTCAGATTTTTCTNNTGTCCCTTGCTTCCACCATTTCTTATCCGAATGAATGGATTGCTGCGGCTTTGGCGTGTCCATGATGCCGCCCAGAATACCTGCCCCGGCCCGCTTAGGCAACGATTCGTCCCCTGAAAGAAGCTGTCCGGGAGGGCATGACTTTCGTCACCCAGACAGGTGCAATCTGTCACTAACCCCGATCGGGCATACTTCTTAAACTAAATAAGGATTGACACCGGAACTTTTGTGTGCCGCCTGNACATTTGAGACGAAATATCGGCATCGANCANNTAGAGTCCTCGNCCTCAAATCCGCCGCACACGGTCATGAAGGAGAACATACTCATGTCGGAACAAGTTTTATCTACACCTGTAAAAACCCAGGAAACGAGTGGCAACGGCCACAAACCCCTGACCCAGACCAAATGGGTCTATCTGTTCAACGAAGTGGACGAAGCCGAACANCACGTCGGCGGCCAATGGGATAACGTCCGCTCTCTGCTGGGCGGCAAAGGCGCCAANCTGGGCGATATGACCCGCCTCGGCGTCCCCGTGCCACCAGGCTTCACCGTGACGACGGAAGCGTGCAACGCCTATCTCGAATCCGACGGCTTCCCCGAAGGGATGTGGGACCAGGAACTGGCCGCCATCCAGGAAATCGAGAAGATGACCGGCAAGAAATTTGGCGGCACGGACAACCCGTTGCTCGTGTCATGCCGCTCCGGCGCGAAATTCTCGATGCCCGGTATGATGGATACCGTCCTCAACATCGGCTTGAACGACGAAATCGCCGAGACGATGGCGCGGCTGACCAGTGACCGCCGCTTTGTCTTCGACCTCTACCGCCGTCTTATCCAGATGTTCGGCAGCGTGGTCATGGGCGTGCCGGATGAGGCTTTTGAAGTTGTCATCACCTCGCGGCGCAAGCTGGCCGGCGTCACCTCCGATTCCGAATTGAAGGCGGCCGATTGGGAAGTTGTCACTCGACGGTTCAAGGAGATTTATCGCACCTTCACCCGCAGCGACTTCCCGACTGATCCGTACGAGCAATTGCGCCTGGCCACCGAGGCCGTGTTCAAGTCATGGAACGGCCGTCGCGCCATCGACTATCGCAACGCCGCCGGCATCGCCCACGATTTGGGCACGGCCGTCAACATCCAGACGATGGTCTACGGCAACATCGGCGATAATTCCGCGACCGGCGTCGCCATGTCGCGCAATGCCTCCACCGGCGAGAATGAGCCGGAAGGCGACTTCCTGGTCAATGCCCAGGGCGAAGACGTCGTCGCCGGCATTCGCCTGACCCAGCCGCTCCACGAGCTGAAAGAGGTTATGCCGGACGCCTACAACGAGTTCCTCACCATCGCCCGGAAGCTGGAAAAGCACTATCGCAACATGCAGGACATGGAGTTTACCATCGAGAACGGCAAGCTCTGGTTGCTGCAAACCCGTGACGGCAAGCGCACGGCCCAGGCTGAGGTGAAAATCGCCGTCGATATGGTNGAGGAAGGCCTCATCAGCAAGGAAGAGGCAGTCTGGCGGGTCAAGCCGGCCCAGGTTGACTTTTTCCTCCACCCGCAACTCGACGCCGCGGCGCTGAAATCGGCGCGCAAGATCGCGACCGGGTTGAATGTCTCCCCCGGCGCGGCGGTCGGCATGGTCGCTTTCGACGCCGATACGGCNGAGCGNTGGGNGAAGGATGAGGGCCGCAAGGTCATCATGGTTCGCCCCGAGACGAAGCCGGACGACGTCCACGGCATGNTGGCGGCGCAGGGTATCCTGACCAGCCGCGGCGGCCGCACCAGCCATGCGGCTCTCGTCGCCCGCCAATTCGGCAAGCCCGCCGTCGTCGGTGTCATGGAACTTGAAATTGACCTCGACACGCGAGAGATGTCCATTGGCGAGGATCTAATCGTGAAGGAAGGCGACTGGATCTCCCTTGACGGCACCCTCGGCATCGTTTATCTCGGCCAGGTCCCGACTGTCGTTCCGGACATCAAGAANCCCCACCTGCTCCGGTTGTTGACCTGGGCCGACGACATCCGCACGCTTGGCGTTTGGGCCAACGCGGACTATCCGAGTGATGCCCGCCGCGCCCGCGAGTATGGCGCCCAGGGTATCGGCCTTTGCCGCACCGAGCACATGTTCTTTGAGTCTGTTCGTTTGCCGATCGTCCAGCAGATGATCATGGCCAAGAACGTCACCGAGCGCAANGAAGCGCTGGACAAGCTCCTGCCGATGCAGCGCGGTGACTTCGACGGTTTGTTCCGCGCCATGGACGGACAACCGGTTATCATCCGGTTGATCGACCCGCCATTGCATGAGTTTTTGCCCTCCTATGAAGAACTGGTGCAGCGTCTGGCCGACCTCAAGGTGCAGTTGCAGCACTTCCACACCCTGAGCGAGATCGATGAAGCGCTGTCCGAGATCCGGATCAAGCAAGCCTACCTGGAGCGCGTCGAAGGATTGCGCGAGCAAAACCCGATGCTGGGCACCCGCGGCGTCCGCCTTGGTATCCAAATCCCTGAACTGACCAAAATGCAGGTTCGGGCCATCTTCGAGGCAGCCTGCCAATGCCAGAAGGACGGCATCGACGTTCATCCAGAAGTCATGATCCCGCTCACCTTCCACGTCAATGAGTTGAAGGTCCAGCAAACGGCTCTCGAAGCCGTGGCCAAGGAAGTGATGGAAGAGCAAGGGGTTCAGGTTGCCTACAAGTTCGGCACGATGATCGAGATCCCGCGCGCGGCGCTGACGGCCGATGAGATCGCCGAAATTGCCCAGTTCTTCTCCTTCGGCACGAACGACCTGACGCAGACTGCTTTTGGTATCTCCCGCGACGACGCGGAGGCCGGCTTCCTGGTCGACTATCAGCAGCGCAATATCCTGGAGGAAAATCCGTTCGCCACGCTCGACGTGCCCGGTGTCGGCAAGCTGATGAAGATGGCTGTCGAACTGGGTCGCGGAACACGGCCAGAACTTGAGGTTGGTATCTGTGGCGAGCACGGCGGCGATCCCAAGACCATCGCCTTCTGCCATCAGATTGGTCTGAATTACGTATCTTGCTCGCCGTTCCGCGTGCCGATCGCCCGTCTGGCGGCCGCCCACGCTGCTCTGGCCGACAAGAAAAACAATTAGCCCACTGAAGCGAATTTGACCCGGCGGGTGGGCAAACACTTGTCCATCCGCCTGGTCTGTGAAGTCAGATGAAGGAAATACTATGACCACGAAAATGATCACCATCGACGCGAATGAGGCTACTGCGAGCGTCGCACATAAGGTAAACGAGGTGATCGCCATCTATCCGATCACGCCATCCTCCGGCATGGGCGAATTGGCTGACCAATACTCAGCCCACGGCGACACCAACATCTGGGGCGCCGTGCCGCTTGTCATTGAGATGCAATCGGAAGGTGGCGCGGCAGGCGCTGTGCACGGCTCACTGCAAACAGGGGCGCTGACGACCACTTTCACCGCCTCGCAGGGCTTGCTGTTGATGATCCCCAACATGTACAAGATCGCCGGTGAATTGACCTCAACGACGTTCCACGTCGCGGCGCGGTCCCTGGCGGCACAAGGCCTGTCCATTTTCGGCGACCACAGCGACGTGATGGCCACGCGCAATACGGGTTTCGCGTTGTTGTGCTCTAACTCCGTGCAAGAGGCGATGGACTTCGCGCTGGTGGCCCATGCGGCGACCCTGAAAGCGCGAGTTCCTTTTATTCACTTCTTTGATGGATTCCGCACTTCGCATGAGATCAACAAGATCAATCCGCTGAGCGAGTCGGTCATGCGCGCGCTGATCAACGACGATCTCGTGAAGGCGCATCGCGACCGGGCGCTATCGCCCGACAAGCCTGTCATGCGCGGCACGGCGCAGAACCCGGACGTCTACTTCCAGGCTCGNGAGACCGTAAACCCGTTCTACCAGGCGTGCCCCGGCATCGTTCAGCAAACAATGAATGAGCTGGCCAACCTGACCGGCCGGCATTACCACCTGTTCGACTACGTCGGCGCGCCCGACGCCGAACGCGTCATCGTCATGATGGGTTCAGGCGCTGAAGCCGCGGAAGAAGCGGTCAATTATCTCAACGAGCGCGGCGAGAAACTGGGCCTGGTCAAGGTCCGCCTCTACCGCCCATTCGATACGGCGGCCTTTGTCAATGCCCTGCCGGCCACCACGCGCAGCATCGCCGTGCTGGACCGCACCAAGGAGCCAGGCTCCACGGGCGAACCGCTCTATCTGGATATCGTCTCCGCTCTCGTCGAGCGCGTGGCCGATGGCAGCGCGCCCTTCGACGTGATGCCAAAGATCATCGGCGGCCGCTATGGTCTCTCCTCTAAAGAATTCACCCCGGCGATGGTGAAGGCCGTCTATGAAGAGTTGGCCAAGCCAGTCATGAAGAATCACTTCACGGTCGGCATTGACGACGACGTCACCCATACCAGCCTGGCTTTTGACGAGTCATTCTCCACCGAACCTGACGACGTTGTCCGCGCCGTGTTCTTCGGACTGGGCTCCGACGGCACGGTTGGCGCCAATAAAAACTCCATCAAAATCATCGGCGAAAACACGCCCAACTATGCCCAGGGATACTTCGTGCTCGACTCCAAAAAGTCGGGGTCGGTCACAGTCTCCCATCTGCGCTTTGGACCGCGGCCGATTCACTCTACTTACCTCATCACCAAGGCCAACTTTGTGGCTTGTCACCAGTTCGGATTCCTCGAACGGTTCGACATGCTTAAGCTGGCCCAGCCGGGAGCCACCTTCTTGCTGAACAGCCCCTATGGGCCGGATGAGGTCTGGAACCACCTGCCGCAAGAAACGCAGCGGGCGATCATTGAGAAGAACCTGCACTTCTACGTTGTTGACGCTTACGCCGTGGCCGATAAGACCAATATGGGCCGCCGCATCAACACCGTGATGCAGACCTGCTTCTTCGCCCTGATCGAGCGAGCCACCTCTACTCCGCTTCTCTCGCGCGAGCGAGCCATCTCCGAGATTAAGGAAGCCATCGACAAGACCTATGGCAAGCGCGGCGAAGCGGTCGTGCAACAGAACTATGACGCTGTGGACGCCTCTCTATCTCACCTGAATGAGGTTCAGATCCCGGCCAGCGTGACGAGTAGCTTCACCCGGCCGGCTGTCGTTCCGGCCCACGCGCCGGAGTTCATCCACCACGTGACCGCGCCGATGATGGCCGGTCTGGGCGACATGCTGCCCGTCAGCGCCCTGCCCGTCGACGGTACCTACCCGACCGGGACCACGCAGTGGGAAAAGCGCAACATCGCGACTGAGGTCCCGATGTGGGACGAAGAGATTTGCATCCAGTGCGGCAAGTGCGCGTTCGTTTGCCCCCACGCGGTTATTCGCCTGAAGATCTACGACCCGGCAAACCTGGAAGGCGCGCCCGAAGGATTTAAATCCACGCCGGCGCGATTCAAGGAATTCAAGGACCTGTCCTACACNTTGCAGATCTCGCCTGAGGACTGCACGGGATGCTCGCTTTGCTACGAGGTTTGCCCGGTTAAGAATAAACGGCAGCCGAAGTTCAAGGCCATCAACATGGTGGATTATACGCCGGAGATTCGTGCTCAGGAGAGCGCCAACTTCCACTTCTTCCAGACGCTACCCAACGTGGAGCGCACGGAGATACCGTTTAACCAGGTTAAGTACAACCAGCTGCTTGAGCCGCTGTTCGAGTACTCGGGCGCTTGCGCCGGCTGTGGCGAGACGCCTTATCTCAAGTTGATCACCCAGATGTTCGGCGACCGGATGCTGGTTGCCAACGCCACGGGCTGCTCGTCGATCTACGGCGGCAACCTACCGACGACGCCATGGGCCAAGAACGCCGACGGCCGCGGCCCCGCATGGTCAAACTCCTTGTTCGAGGACAACGCCGAGTTCGGGTTGGGCATGCGTGTCGCGCTTGACCAACGACTCGACGCCGCCACGAACACGGTACGCGCGCTGCGCGACCTGATCGGCGCCGACTTGGCGGATGAGATTCTCTACAGCGACCAGATTACCGAGATGGACATCTTGAATCAGCGGCGCCGCGTACAACTGCTGCGCGAGCGGATTCAGTACCTGCTGGATAGCTACGACGAAGCCATCGCCCCGGCAAAACCGGCCCTGGCTGACCTGCTGAGCAAGGTGGATGTGCTGGTGAAGAAGAGCGTATGGATCGTCGGTGGTGACGGCTGGGCGTATGATATCGGCTACGGTGGCCTCGACCACGTCATCGCTTCCGGGCGCAACGTCAACATCCTGGTGCTGGACACCGAAGTGTATTCCAATACNGGCGGGCAGATGTCGAAATCGACGCCGCGCGGCGCGGTCGCCAAGTTCGCCGCCGCCGGCAAGCCGCTGCCGAAGAAAGACCTGGGTATGCTGGCGATGTCCTACGGCAACGTCTACGTCGCCCGCGTCGCCTTCGGCGCCAACGACCGCCAGACCGTCCAAGCTATTCTGGAAGCGGAAGCCTACGATGGCCCATCGCTCATCATCGCCTACAGCCACTGCATCGCCCACGGCTACGACCTGAAGTATGGCCTAGAACAGCAACAGGCGGCCGTCGATTCCGGCCATTGGGTGCTCTATCGCTACAACCCCGATCTGGCCCACCCGCAGGTCTCCGAGCCGAACGGCCACGAGCCAAAAGCTGGGCAGAACCCGTTCCAACTCGACTCGAAAGCGCCGTCGCTGCCACTGGAGAAATACATCTACCGCGAGGGCCGCTACCGGATGTTGCAACAGAGCAGTCCGGAAGCCGCCGAGCGATTGCTGGAACTGGCCAAGTCGGATGTGGCCGAGCGNTGGGAAAGTTACAAGAAAATGGCCATGAGCCAGGACACAGCCGAGCGAGTGAGCGCCGGCGACTAATGACAAAAGGAGCCGGCGTGCCCGCGGATTACACGGCCTAAACGCAGTGTCATTCGCGGGTTCGCTGGCGATTCAGGAATCAGGAGAGCAAAGAATGGACCTCAGAACAACTTACCTGGGTCTCGAATTAAAGAACCCTTTGGTCGCGTCGGCTTCGCCGCTGGCCCGCGAGTTGGCTAACATTCGTCGAATGGAAGATGCCGGCGCGGCGGCGGTCGTCCTGAACTCCCTCTTCGAAGAGGAGATCAACCAGGAAAGCCATGCCCTCGACCGTTACCTCAGTGAGGGTACGGAAAGCTACGCGGAAGCCCTGACGTATTTCCCTGAAGCGCCGTCGTACAAGGCTATCGGCCCCGACGCCTATCTGGAGCATATCTTCCGCGCCAAGCAAGCGGTGGACATTCCCATCATCGCCAGCCTCAACGGCGTGTCGTCCGGCGGCTGGATTCGCTACGCCAAGGAGATGGAAGGCGCCGGCGCCGACGCGCTTGAGCTGAACATCTATTACGTGCCGACGAGAATTGACCTGAGCAGCAATGAAGTNGAGCAGATCTACATCGATCTCGTTCATGACGTGCGCGCCTCGATCAATATTCCCATCGCTGTGAAGTTGAGCCCCTACTTCAGCTCAACTGCCAACATGATGCACCGCCTGTCCGAGGCCGGGGCCAACGGTCTGGTTTTGTTCAATCGCTTCTACCAACCCGACCTCGACCTCGAGAACCTGGAAGTGGTGCCGAACCTAATCCTGAGCAAATCGGATGAAATGCGCCTGCCCCTGCGCTGGATCGCCATTCTCTACGGCCGGATCGCGGCTGACATGGCGCTGACCACTGGCGTCCACAACGCGGAAGACGCGCTGAAGGCTGTGGCCGCCGGGGCCAAGGTGGCCATGATGACGTCGGAAATCCTGCTCAACGGCATCGGCCGTTTTTCCGAGATCTTGTCCGAGATGAAGATTTGGCTCGAAGAGCGCGAGTACCTGTCGATTCACGAACTGCACGGCAGCCTGAGCCAGATCAACGTCGCTGCTCCNGCCGCGTTCGAGCGCGCCAATTACATCCAGATCGTGAAATCCTACGCGCCAACGTTTCGGTAATTCATTGTGTCCGGTGTCCCTTGCTAAAGGGTGTTAGATAAACCAGAAGAGGCCCGGGAGAAATCCTGGGCCTCTTCCGTCGGAGGTAATGCAGTCAGAAAGCTGACTGAAGCGGAGGTATCGAGCAAGCCTAAAAGCGATCGTTNCCGGGGCTATTCAACGCCCATTGGCAAGGAATACCGGCCAGGTTGCATTGGATGGCGGCGCTGCAGGCGCACATGCGCACACGGTATTCATTGCCCTGCACTCGCAGAAAGTCGGACGACGGATAGACGCGGGATTCTCTCAGTTCAACATCCATGTCCACCAGATCACAATGTTTCGATTTGATAGTAACTTGTGTTTTTATGGCCATCGTATCCGTCCTTGAGNCGCCGGGGGCGCGTATAGTATTGCTATCAATATAACAAAACATCTTCGCGCCTTTTAGTGTCAATTGTCACGGGATAAGATGACATTCGTCATCCTCTATTGTGAAAAATATCACTAATAATTGTTATCGTGTTCCTATATCATATAGGTGATGGGTTCTTTCCGGCTGGCATTCTGGGCCGGGTGGATCCAGGGGGTTATACATGCTAACCGCGGATAGGATTGTAACAACCACGTGTCCCTACTGTGGCGTGGGTTGCCAGATCGATTTGCACGTCAAGGATGGNCTCATCTATNGGGTGAACNGCCGTTTCGACAATCAAGTCAATCACGGAAACCTCTGCGTAAAGGGTCGCTTCGGCTTCGATTACGTGCATGCCGATGACCGGTTGACCCAACCGCTCATGCGCTCTACCCGCCACGCGCCATTCGACCTTTCCCACGCAACTTCGTGGGACGCCGCTCTCGACCACGTCGCCAGCCGTCTGCGGCAGGTAAAAGACGCGCACGGGCCGGACAGTATTGCCGTATTGACCTCGGCCAAGTGCACGAACGAAGAGAACTACCTGCTCCAAAAGCTTGCCCGCGCGGTGATCGGGACGAACAACGTCGATCACTGCGCCCGTCTCTGACACAGNAGTAGCGTGGCCGGTCTGGCCGCGACACTGGGTTCAGGGGCGATGACCGATTCGATCAGTAATATCAAGAACGCCGATCTGTTGTTCGTCATTGGATCGAACACGACCGAGGCTCACCCCATNATCGGTNTGGAGATGAAAAAGGCCGTCCGCAAGTTCGGAGCCAAGCTCATCCTACTCGATCCACGGGAGATCGAGCTGGCCGGTTTCGCCTATCTCCACTTGCGCCAGCGACCCGGCACAGACGTGGCGGTCATCAATGCCATCTGTCACGTCATTATCCGCGATAACCTGGCCGACTTCAGTTTCATCGAAGAACGAACCGAAGGGTATCAAACGTTCGCCGCGTCCGTTGCCGATTGGACGCCGGAGCGCGCGGAAACAATCTCGGGCGTGCCGGCGCAGAAGATCGTGGACGCCGCCTACCTCTACGCCCACGCGCGCAACGCGATGATTTTCTGGGCCATGGGCATCACCCAGCACACGACNGGCACNGACAANGTGAANGCCTGTTCCAATATGGCNTTNTTGGCCGGCCACATCGGCCGTCCGTCCACCGGGCTAAACCCCCTGCGCGGGCAAAACAACGTTCAGGGCGCGTGCGACATGGGCGGGCTNCCCAACGTCTTTCCCGGTTACCAGCCGGTGGCGGATGAGACCGCGCGACGGAAGTTTGCCGATGGGTGGCGCGTACCCTTCGAGTTACTCGCNCCCAAGCCGGGNCTGACCGTCACTGAAATCACCCACGGTATCCTTCAGGGTCGGATTAAAGCGCTCTTCATTATGGGCGAGAACCCCATGCTCTCGGACCCGAATCTGAGCCACGTGACTGAGGCGTTCGAGTCGGTGGAGTTTCTNGNCTGNCAGGATATCTTCCTCAACGAGACTGCCCAACTGGCAGACGTTGTGTTGCCGGCGGCGAGCTTCGCGGAGAAATCAGGAACTTTCACGAACACGGAACGTCGGGTTCAGATGGTGCGGCCGGCGCTCGAGCCGCCCGGCCAGGCGAGACCCGATTGGAGCATCATTCTCGACATCGCCAACCGCATGGGCGCGGGTTGGGAGTATCCCGGGCCATCCGCCATATTTGACGAGATGGCTAATCTGACGCCTCAGTACGCGGGCATGTATTACGACCGTCTGGAAAATGGCGGCATCCAGTGGCCCTGCCCCANGCCGGACCATCCTGGCACGCCGGTGCTCCACGTGGGCAAATTCACCCGCGGCCGCGGGCTATTCGCGGCTCTCGATTACCGCCCACCCGCGGAGCTACCGGACGAGGTATATCCTTTCCTGCTCTCCACCGGGCGCATCCTGTTTCACTGGCACGGCGGCACGATGTCGCGGCGCTCGCCCGGTCTCGACGCCATCGCTCCCGGAGCCGAAGCAGAGATCCACCCGGCGGACGCGGCGCGATTGGGCCTCGAGAACGGCGATCTCGCGCGCGTCTATTCGCGCCGCGGCAGCGTGGTCGCCACTACTAAGGTCACGAAGCGCTCATCACCGGGCATGGTCTTCATGACCTTCCACTATGCCGAGGCGGCCGTCAATCTTTTGACTATCGATGCGGTCGACCCGACCGCCAAAATCCCAGAGTACAAGGTGTGCGCCGTCAATGTAGAAAAATTTGCGCCACCCGTTGATAAGGAGTCATTCAATGAATCAGAATCCACCTTTGCCTTCGCTTGATGCCTTGCTGCCCGCGGACATGGCCAAAAAAGCCGAAAATGTCGGTGTGAGCAAGGCCAATCTCGGTCCCTTTCGCATGTTCGCGCTGGCGGTATTAGCCGGCGCATTCATCGCGATGGGCGCTGTTTTTATGACCACTGTGACCACCGGCGCGGCCGGAGTTCTTACCTACGGCGTCACCCGCTTTCTAGGCGGCCTGGTGTTCTGCCTCGGCCTTATCCTGGTCGTGGTCGCCGGAGCNGAACTGTTCACCGGCAATAATCTGATCGTGATGGCGTGGGCGGGCGGAAAGGTCAGCACCGCCAAGCTCATCCGCAACTGGGTTATCGTCTACCTCGGTAACTTCGTCGGCTCGATTCTGACAGCCTACGGCATATTCCTGAGCGGGCAGTATCTGTTCAGCAAGGGAGCGGTCGGGTTGAATGCGTTGAATATCGCCGCCGCAAAGACCAGCATAGACTTCGTGCCGGCCCTGGTGTTGGGCATCTTCTGCAATGCCCTGGTGTGCCTGGCCGTCTGGCTGTGCATGGGCGCGCGGACGACGGTGGACAAGATTATGGCCATCATCTTCCCCATCAGCGCTTTCGTGGCCGCCGGCTTCGAACACAGCATCGCGAATATGTACTTCATCCCCATCGGCCTGTTCATCAAGAACGGCGCGCCGGCGGAGTTCTGGACGGCCATCGGCCAGACCCCGGCCGATTTCGCCTCAATTACATGGGGGAATTTCCTGGTCGCCAATCTATTGCCGGTGACAATCGGCAACATCATCGGCGGCGCGCTGATGGTCGGCCTCGTCTACTGGTTCATCTACCTGCGGCCGAGTTGGACCGGCCAGAAGAGCGACGCTGATAAGCCGGAAACGCAATTGAAAAAAGCCTAAGCTAAATGTAGCAGGTCCGCGAACAGTCAAACAATTCGATTGGCTGAGCTGCGGGCGACGCTTGAAAACGAAAAACCACCTGCAGTAATTAGGCCGCAGGTGGTTTTTCTTTAAGATGAAGAGGAACCGCGAAACTTTAGAGATAGCCGAGCTTCTTCGCCTCGTGAGTCAATTGATCCCGGAAATCGGGATGGGCAATATTGATCAACTCACGGGCGCGCTGTCGAATGGTCTTGCCGTATAGCGAGGCCACGCCGTATTCAGTGACGATGTAATGGACGTCGTTCCGCGTGGTCGTGACGCCTGATCCTTCGGTCAGCAACGGCGAGATACGGCTGATCGTGCCGTTCTTGGCTGTCGCCGGCAGGGCAATGATCGGCAAGCCACCTTTTGAGCGGGCCGCGCCGCGAATGAAATCCAGTTGGCCGCCCACGCCGCTATAGAACACGGGCCCAATCGAATCAGCGCACACCTGGCCGGTCAGGTCAACCTGCAAGGCGGCATTGATAGCCACCATGTTATCGTTTTGGGCAATGTTGAACGGATCGTTGACATACTCCGTCGGGTGCAACTCCACAATCGGGTTGTTGTCGACAAATCGATAGAGTTCTTCGGAGCCGAAAAGGAACCCGGCGATCATCTTGCCGGGATGAAATGATTTGCGACTGCANTTGATCACCCCCATCTCGAACAGCGACACCACACCATCGGAGAACAACTCGGTGTGTATNCCCAGGTCCTGNTGAGTGTGCAAATTCTGGAGAACGGCGTCGGGAATGCTGCCGATTCCCATCTGCAACGTCGCCCCGTTGGGGATCATTTCGGCGATGTGTTGCCCAATGCGCATGTTATCCGGGGAGCTGCCACCCTGGGGAGCTTCGGGCAACGGGTAGTCTGTCTCCACGACGTGGGTCAACCGGCTGACGTGGATGAAGCTGTCGCCCAGCGTCCGCGGCATCTGCCGATTAACCTCAGCAATGATNATGCGGGCCGAATCGGCCGCGGGCTTCGTTGTGCCCACTTCCACGCCAAAGCTGCAAAACCCATGCTCATCTGGCGGCGAAAGAGAAATGAGGGCCACGTCGAGAGGCAGGATCTTTTTCTGAAATAGGCCCGGTATCTCGGACAGGAATATCGGCGTAAAGTCGGCCTGACCCGTCTGGACTGCTTTGCGCACATTATGGCCGATAAACAACGAGTTCGAGCGGAAGGAGCCTTCGTATTCAGGCTTGATATATGGCGCGCCGATAAAGGTCAAAATGTGGATAAGTTGGACGTCGCGCAATTCGGGCGCGCGCGAGCACAGGGCATCGACCAACACCGCCGGCGCGCCGGCGCCACCCCCAACGTAGACCAGATTACCTGATTGGATGTGCGAGACGGCTGTTCCCGCATCTATGACCTTGCGACGATAGATCGTCTCCCAATTCACTTGCCACCTCCATTGGTGGAGATTTGCGAGCCNTTCTCATCGGGGAGCACGATCTCTTTTTCCTTACCCAGTGCGCCGGCTACTTCGGCGCTCGCCAATTTTCCCTGATACAGGTTGATGCCGGAGGCCACATAGGGCCGGTGCTCTAGCAAACCCATGATTCCAAACTCGCCCATTTCCAGCAGATAGGGCAAGAGGGAATTCGTCAGCCCGTAGCTCGTCGTCCGGGCGACGGCGGCCGTTATATTCGGCACGCAGTGATGGATGATCCCATCGACGATATAGGTCTGATCCCTCAGCGTCGTCGGGCGACTTGTTTCCGCGCAGCCCCCCTGGTCAATTGAGAAGTCGATAAATACCGCGCCAGGCCGCATGTGTTGGATCATCTTGCGGGTGATGAGGACCGGAGCGCGGCGGCCGGGGCTGAGGACCGCGCCGACAAGGACGTCGGCAAATTCTGTCACGCGTTCGAGATTGTAATTGGTGGATAGCATCGTCGTCACATGACCACCCAGCACTTCGTCGATGTGTTTCAGTCGAGAGATGTCACTATCCATGACGACTACTTGAGCGCCGACGTTCAGAAAGGCTCGCGCCGCGTTTTCACCCAGGACGCCACAGCCGATGATGGCCACGGAGCCGCGCGGCACACCGGGGATGCCGCTCATGAGCGTGCCCCGGCCGCCGTTGGTGGACATGAGCAACTGGCCGGCCACAACGGGCGCCAGGCGGCCCGCCACCTCGCTCATGGGCAGCAAGATGGGATGGTTGCCGTTCGGCTGGCGGATCATCTCGCAAGCGATGGCGGTGATTTCCTTCTCGCGGAGCGCTTCCAGGAAGTCGGGCGAGGCAACGGCCATGTGCAGGAAAGCGACAAGCGTTTGTCCCGGCCGAAACAAGGCGTGCTCGGCGGCTGTCGGTCGGGTGACCTTCACAACGACATCGGACCGTCCATAAACCTCGGCCGCCGAATAGACGATATGGGCACCGCTGTGGCGGTAAGTCTCATCGCTGAAACCAGCCCCCACACCGGCATTTTTTTCGACGTAAACGGAATGGCCGTTGCGCACCAGGGATGCGACACCCGCCGGGGTCAATCCCACGCGGGACTCCAGGTCCCGTACCTCCTTTGGTATGCCAAACTCCATGGCGTATCCTCCTGCTAAGAGCATCTCGTTAATTTTGNGGTCATTGTAACTAGATTGGGACTCGGCTGGGCAGTGCCTAATGTAATCTCATTCGCTGATAAAGCTCACAGGCTCAGACGAACAGGCCAGCCTAAGTTAGTTTAACATGGATGTGGGGACAAACAGGTGACTTTCCTCATTAAATACATCTGCCATTTGTCACTACAGATTAACTTCGCCATATGCGATACTGACAGTAGATAGATACTCTTGCCTGGTGTTCCCGTTCCTTGACAAACAGGATCTACAAGTAAATGAATTTCGGCAAACTGGCGGAGCCCCGCAAGCCTGACATTTCCCGCCAGTCTAGATTCAGAGTTGACCGCGAACACCCAGGTACTATTTCCCATCTCACCGGAGGTACTTTAGATGGCAACTGGAAGAGTTGTAATTGATGTAGAACGGTGTAAGGGGTGTGAATTGTGTCGCGAGGCCTGCCCTAAAGATGTTCTGGCATTAGCCGAGGATCTGAACAGCAAAGGGTACAGGCCCGTGATTCTTTTAGACCCACACCACGATTGCACCGGCTGCGCGCTTTGCGCCACGGTATGCCCCGACGGCTGCATCACCGTCTACCGCGACGTCAACGTCGAGAAGGGGCGNGCACCCGGCGACCGTGGCGTGGAGAGCGCTCCCGCCGCATCCGTCCGGCCAGTCGAACAAGCGATCGCGGAGGTGCTGCATCATGGCTAAACAGTTATTGAAAGGCAACATNGCCTTTGCCGAGGCTGCGATTCGCGCCGGGTGCGAGGTGTATTTTGGTTATCCGATNACGCCGCAGACGGAATTGCTGGAGCACATGTCCAAGCGCATGTTGGAGCTAGGGCGCGTATTCCTCCAGGCCGAGAGCGAAGTGGCCGCGGTGAATATGGTCTATGGCGCGGCCGCCGCCGGCGCGAGAGTCATGACCTCCTCCAGCAGCCCCGGCATCAGCCTCATGCAGGAAGGGTTTAGCTACATGGCCGCGTCGAATGTCCCCGCGGTCGTCATCGACGTCATGCGCGGCGGGCCGGGCCTGGGCAATATCCAGCCNAGCCAGGCAGACTACAACCANGTGACGAAGACAGCCGGCCACGGCGATTTTCATCCTATCGTCCTGGCCCCTTCGACCGTCCAGGAAGCCATCGACCTAACCGTCCTGGCTTTCGATCTGGCCGAGAAGTATCGCACGCTTGTATTCGTCATCGCCGATGGAACGATTGGCCAGATGATGGAGCCGGCCGAGTTGCCGGAAATGCGGCCNGTTTCGGCCGAGCGGCCGGCCTGGGCCGTGACCGGCGCCAAGGGGCGGCCCCATAATGTGATCAGCTCGCTCTATATGGGCGCGGATGAGCTGGAAAAACTCAACCTCGACTTGCAAGAAAAGCTGCGCCAAATCCAACAGGCCAGCGAGATACGCTATGACACTGCTTATTTGGATGGCGCGGAAGTCGTCGTTGTGGCCTTCGGAACCGCGGCCCGGGTGGCGCAAACGGCCGTCANGCGTATGCGCGAGGCCGGGTTGCCCGTCGGTCTATTCCGGCCCATCTCCTTGTGGCCTTTCCCCGAAAAAGAGATCGCCGAGCTGCCGAAGCGCATTCCTACACTGCGAACCATTCAGGTTGTGGAAATGAATGCCGGGCAGATGTATCACGATGTTCGCGAAGCGATCGCCGGGCAGGTCCCCGTTCAATTTACCGGCCGCATGGGCGGCATTATTCCCGTGCCGGAAGAAATCGAAGAGCAAGTGCGATTGACACTGAACTCGGTGAAAATGCCAGCCACCNCAAAGGAGTCAAGCAATGGCCGTGTCGCCCATTAAGGATATAAGTGTAAACGCCCCCACGGCGATGAGAGAAGAAATTGTTTACGCCCGCCCACAAGCGTTGACGGACGTCCACACCCACTACTGTCCCGGTTGCACCCACGGCATCGCCCACCGGCTGGTGGCCGAAGTGATCGATGAACTCGGGATCCGCGAGGACACGATTCTTGTCGCTTCGGTCGGCTGTTCCGTGTTCGCCTACAACTATTTTGAAGTGGATGCTTGCGAAGCGGCACATGGCCGCGCACCAGCCATGGCCACCGGCGTCAAGCGCGTGCATCCCGACAAGGTCGTCTTTACCTACCAGGGCGATGGCGACCTGGCGTCCATCGGCATGGGCGAAATCATGCACGTGGCCGCGCGCGGCGAGAAGATCACCACGATCTTCATTAATAATGCGGTTTACGGCATGACCGGCGGCCAGATGGCGCCGACATCGCTGCCCGGACAGGTAACTACCTCGTCGCCGTTCGGCCGCGATCTGCGGCTCTGTGGGGCGCCCATCCGCATGGCTGAACTGCTGGCCAACATGGATGGCACCGTTTATGCGGTGCGGCGCAGCCTCCACGACGCGCGTCACGTGATACAGGCCAAGAAAGCCATTCGCACCGCGTTTGAGGCCCAACTCAAGGGTCTGGGATTTAGCATCGTTGAGCTGCTGTCATCCTGCCCCACAAACTGGGGCATGACGCCGTCGGAATCGCTGGACTGGATTCGGGACAGCATGATCCCCACCTACCCGCTAGGCGACTATAAAATTGCGCCCGAATTGGCGCAGACGCGAAAATAAGCTTGTTTTCAACCCACTGAAAACACCACGCGCAAGGAGCAAACCTATGACAACTCCCTGGAATCATCGCTGCGCACAACGAATGCAATCTATGAAAGGCTCGGCCATCCGCGAGCTTTTAAAACTGACAGAAAGCCCCGACATTATTTCCTTCGGCGGCGGCATGCCCGCTCCCGAAGTGTTCCCGGTCGACGCGTTTCGCGCGGCGACGGAGCGCGTCCTGGCCAAGCAAGGCAAGCTGGCCCTGCAATATAGCGCTACCGAAGGCTATCGGCCGCTGCGGGAGTGGATCGCCAAGAAAATGGCTACCTACGGCATTGAGTCGGCGCCCGACAATGTGCTGATCACCAGCGGTTCGCAACAGGCCCTCGATTTGCTCGGCAAGGTACTCATCAACCCCGGCGACCTAATCCTGACCGAGAAGCCGACCTATCTGGGCGCTCTTCAGGCCTGGCGGGCCTATCAGGCCGAATTTACAACTGTGCCGATGGACAATGACGGGTTGCAAGTTGACCTGCTGGANGAAGCCCTGACCGCCGGTCCGAAGTTCATGTACATCCTGCCGAATTTCCACAATCCGGCGGGAGTCACGCTGTCCCTCGAGCGCCGTCGGAAGCTGATCGAATTTTCCGATCGGTATGGCGTGCCTATCATCGAGGATGACCCCTACGGCGAGCTTCGCTACGAGGGAGATCACCTGCCGTCCCTGGTGGTGCTCGACTCTGAGCTGTGCAAGAATCGCAAAGGCCGTGATGTGGAGCCAAACGGCTATTACGACGTGGCCAAGCCGGTCAACGGCAACGGCCGTGCCTACATGCGCGGCAACGTCATTTATCTGAGCACGTTCTCGAAGACATTGGCTCCCGGCCTGCGGCTCGCGTGGGTCGTTGCTCCTGTAGAGGTGATTCAGCGCTGCACCGTCGCCAAGCAGGGTATGGACCTGCACACGGCGACCCTTAACCAGTTAATCGCCTATGAAATTCTGACCGGCGGCGAGGAAGGGGATGACTTCCTGAAGGGTCACGTGCGCCTCATTCGCGAAGTGTACCGCGAGCGTCGCGACGTGATGTTGACGGCGATGGCACGCCATTTTCCCGACGGGGTCACCTGGACCCATCCCGATGGCGGGCTGTTCTTATGGGTAACCCTGCCGGAATATCTGGATGCCGCGGACACGTTGAAGGAAGCAATAGAGCAGAAGGTGGCCTATGTGCCTGGCTCGGCGTTCCATCCCGGCAACGACGGCAAGAACACGCTGCGACTCAACTTCTCCTACTGCAATCCGGAGAAGATCAACGAGGGCATCAAGCGCCTGGGAAGCGTCTTCAACGGAGCGATCGAGCGGCATGAAGCCCGGCATATCGAAGGCGAGGCGTTAGCTCTGCACGCCGCTTTTTAGTTAGAACAGGAACATCTCAATGGAGACTTCAATCATTATCTCGGGATTCGGCGGGCAAGGTGTACTTTTCGCTGGCCAATTGCTCGCTTACGCGGGCATGGATGCGGGCAAAGACGTTACCTGGATTCCATCCTATGGCCCGGAGATGCGCGGTGGAACGGCCCATTGCGTGGTTATCATCAGTGACGACGCAATCGGCGCGCCGATCGTATCCAGGCCGGACATCGCCATTGCCCTCAACCTGCCCTCCTATGACAANTATGAGCCGCTCGTCAAACCGGGCGGNCTGCTGGTNGTCAATAGCTCCCTGATNGCGTCCAAATCAAGCCGTGATGACATCGACGTCGTCTATGTGCCGGCAAATGCCATTGCCGAAGAATGGGGGACGNCAAAGATGATGAACATGGCCGCGTTGGGGGCCATGCTCGCAACCCGCCCTGTCCTGCCCATAGACATCGTAAAGAAGGCACTGGTGGAACATCTCCCGGCCGGGAAACAACACCTCGTCGAGGCGAATCTAAAGGTCATTGAGCATGGGGCGCTAGTGAATCTACCCAGCAATAGCTAGCCTTCNTCCGACTTATGTANTCNAGATTGCCCTTCGCCGCGGAAGGCGGAGGGCAATTATCATGCCTGCCATACGATTGGCGGCGTTCGTTGATTCCGATAAAATGAGAATCCCAATTTTCCCCACCCNCCTAAACNATAGTGGGTGGCACCTTTCTGAGGAGTAAAATGAGACACGCATTCAAGCGCCTTTCCCCCGTACCTTCTGATCTTGACATCGCTCAAGCAGCTACGCCAAGACCTATCTCCGAAATTGCCGCCGAAATCGGTCTGTCGGACGATGATTTGATCCATTACGGCAAATACAAGGCCAAAGTCCATCTCGACACGCTGCCCAAGCTGGCGAACCGGCCGACAGGCAAGTACGTAGACGTNACAGCCATCACCCCGACCCCACTCGGAGAGGGGAAGACGACGACGTCGATTGGCCTGGTGCAAGGACTGGGCATGCTNGGCCACAAGTCNATCGCCTGCATTCGGCAGCCAAGCATGGGCCCGACGTTCGGCATCAAGGGTGGCGCGGCCGGCGGTGGCTATAGCCAGGTCATCCCCATGGAGGACTTTAACCTTCATCTGACCGGCGANATTCACGCTATCACCGCGGCCCATAACCTTGTGGCGGCCGCCATTGATGCGCGCTATTACCATGAAGATCGCTTGAACGACGAGCGGCTGGAGAAGGTAGGGCTGAAACGCCTGAATATCGATCCCTATCGCACCACCTGGAACCGCGTGACCGACACCAACGATCGCGCCCTGCGCAAGATCATGGTCGGATTAGGGCCGGAGGAAGATGGCCGCCCGCGCCAGACCGGCTTCGACATTACGGTCGCCAGCGAGATCATGGCTATCCTGGCCCTCGTCAATGGCGACGATTACAAGGGCGCCCTCAAGGACTTGCGCCGCCGGGCGGGTCGCACCGTGATCGGCACCAACAAGGACGGCAAGCCGATCACGCTGGATGACCTGGAGGTGGCCGGCGCCGTGACGGTCATCATGAAAGACGCCCTCCACCCCAATCTCCTGCAGACGCTGGAAGGGCAACCCGCGTTTGTTCATGCGGGACCGTTTGCCAACATTGCCCACGGCAATTCGTCAATTCTGGCCGACCGTCTGGCCCTGAAGTTGGGCGATTATGTGGTCACGGAGTCGGGCTTCGGCGCGGANATCGGCATGGAGAAGTTCTTCAATATCAAGTGTCGCTACTCGGGTCTCATCCCCGATTGTGTGGTGCTGGTGGCGACCATTCGCGCCCTGAAGATGCATGGCGGTGGACCGCGCGTGGTGGCCGGGCGGCCGCTCGACAAGGCCTATACGGATGAGAACATCCCCCTGCTGGAGGCCGGCATGGCCAATCTGGCCGCGCACATCCGCAACGCCAAGCGCTTTGGCATCCCCGTCGTAGTAGCCGTCAACAAGTTCCCGACGGACACCGACGCCGAGGTTGAGGCCGTCATGAACGGCGCGATCGCCGCAGGGGCGGAAACGGCCGTCATGAGCAATCACTGGGCCGAAGGCGGTGATGGAGCCATTGAGTTGGCCGAGGCCGTGGTGGCCGCGTGCGAGAAGCCGTCGAACTTCGACTTCCTTTACCCGCTGGACATCCCCATCAAAGCCAAGATCGAAACCATCGCCAAGGAGATCTACAGCGCCGGTTCTGTAATCTACGAACCACAGGCGGAGAAACAGATCAAGTCCTATGAGGATAACGGNTTCGGCGATCTGCCCATCTGCATGGCCAAGACCCATCTGAGCATCAGCCACGATCCCAATATGAAGAATGCGCCGTCTGGCTACACGCTGACTGTGCGCGAGGTTCGCGCGTCGGTCGGCGCCGGGTTCATCTATCCGCTTCTGGGCGAAATGCGCACGATGCCCGGTCTGGGAACGCGTCCGGTGTTTATGAATATCGACATCGACGACGATGGCAACGTCGTTGGCCTCATGTAACCATTAAACAATAGCCGCTCAGGAATCGATGCGGCTANCACCCTCAAGCCGGCCAGCGGGTTGAGGGATCATAGAGACGCAAAGGGTCACCTCTTTGCGTCTTTTTTCATTTGCGATATTTTTCCCATCGCAAATCCATGACCACCTATCAAATACTTTA
The DNA here is from genome assembly GCA_014237545.1 of Ardenticatenia bacterium. GTDB lineage: Bacteria > Chloroflexota > Anaerolineae > Promineifilales > Promineifilaceae > Promineifilum. Next base: position 21,145 of record JAACJX010000247.1, read on the forward strand.
TTGGCATGACATTCCGGTGCAAGTGCGCGCCGGTGGCAGGCGCGACCGTTTCAGTGTCGTGCTGCCTGAACGCTTCCAGANCGCGGTCGATAGCGCCGCGATGGCCGCCGGCCTGGCCGAAACAGATGAATACCTGGCCGGGTTCCACTGGAGCGAGCCCGTGGATCAAGAAGGGACCGCGCCGGAGGTGGCCGCGGCCGTGGCCAGCGCCCTCCAGGCTGCCCACGCAACAATCGATTGGCGCATGACCGCCGAAAAGGCGCGAGCTGCCAGATCTTCCCAATAAGTGACCCCGCGTCTGTGTTACCCGGCCAAGCCGTGATAGAATCCGCCAACAATATTGATCCTGCCGGTGGGTATGAGCCGGCTCATTTGTCTGTCCGCAATCTAGCTGATGTCCGCGCCTCATGCAGAACACCACATTGTGTTTATGCCCTCTGGTCGCAGAGGGCTGGCAAGCGATGGCGAATCGCTGCTTGTGGTNGCCCGGCGGTTGGGGGTCGATATCGAGAGCATATGCGGCGGCCGGTTGACCTGCGCCAAATGCCGGGTGCAAATCGAGGAAGGCAATTTTCCAAAGCTTGGCATTTCTTCATCGGCCTACCACCTCACCGATCGAAGTGATAAAGAGTTAAACTTGCTAAATCAAGCAGGTGGATTCAGCCCGGACGGCTTCCGCCTGTCTTGTTCCGCCGCTGTCCACGGGGATTTGCTCGTTTACGTCCCTGAAGAAAGCCGCGCCCAGAAGCAGACCATCCGCAAAGCTGCCGGCGATCGGGTGATTGATGTCCAGCCGGCGGTGCGGCAGGTCTACGTCGAGGTCGAGCCAGCGATGCTGGGCGAGCACCGGGGCGATTGGGGCCGGTTGCAATCGGCTTTGCACACCCAATGGGAGCTGGCTAACCTGCAAATCGATCTCACCGCTCTGCGCAAGCTTCAGCCGGCGCTGAGGCAAGGCAACTGGGCGGTCACTGTGACGCTTTGGCAGGATCGCGAAGTCATTGACGTGCAACCCNGCTACACCGAGGGCGTCTACGGGTTGGCCGTGGATATCGGCAGCACGACGGTGGCGGCCCACCTCTGCGACTTACGGACAGGGCACCTCCTGGCGACCGAAGCTGTCATGAATCCACAAGTGGCTTACGGCGAGGACTTGATGAGCCGCGTCTCGTTTGCGATGACTCACCCCAACGGACTGGCCAAGATGCGCGATGCAATTGTCGACACGCTCAACACCCTGGCAACGCGCGCGGCGCGGCGGTCAGACCTGCAAGCGCGAAACATTCATGAGGCCGTTATCGTCGGCAACACCACCATGATCCATATTCTGCTGGGCATTAACCCGCAGGAACTGGGCGGAGCGCCGTTTGCCCTGGCCAACCGGGAAGCGATGGACCTGAAAGCNCGCGACCTCGATCTGCGGCTCCACCCTGGCGGGCTGGTCCACATCCTCCCGGCCGAGGCGGGCCACGTCGGCGCAGATAACGTGGCCGTGTTAATTGCCGAAGAGCCGTATTNTCATGAGAAAATGACCCTCATCGTAGATGTGGGCACCAACGCGGAGATACTCCTCGGCAACCGGGAGCGCCTCTACAGCGCTTCCAGCCCAACCGGGCCGGCCTTTGAAGGAGCACAGATTGCCTTTGGCATGCGGGCCGCGCCGGGGGCAATCGAACGCGTGCGGATCGATCCGGAAACTTGGGCAGCCCGATTCCGCATAATCGGCGAGGAACGATGGTCGGACCGCTGGCCCACGTCAATCGTCACTGACGAGCTCCAACCCCCACGCGCCGCCGGTATTTGCGGGTCGGGGATCATCGAAGCCGTAGCCGAGATGTACATGGNCGGGATCATCGGCGGCGANGGCCGGTTCAACTCCGCCGCGCACGAAAGGCTGGTGATACAGGGCAATAAACCGGCTTACGTGCTGNCCGACGGTAGCCATACCGCCAGCGGGTCGCCCATCCTAATCACTCAGGATGACATTCGCAACGTGCAGTTAGCTAAAGCCGCCCTGTATTCAGGCATCAAATTATTGATGAATCGCGCGGCTGTCGAGCGGGTCGAGCAAATCACCTTAGCCGGCGCGTTCGGGAGTTACATCGATCCCCGGTACGCCATGATCCTGGGACTGATCCCGGATTGCCCGCTGGACAGCGTGGTCGCAGTCGGCAACGCGGCCGGCGACGGCGCGCGAATCGCCTTGCTGAACCGTCACAAGCGGCTGGAGGCGCAGGAGTACGCCCGGCGGGTGACTTATATCGAAACGGCCGTGGATCCTGATTTTCAAAACGAATTTGTCAGCGCGATCCACATCCCACATGCTGGCGACGCCTTTCCATACCTCGAACAAACATTGGAACGGCCGCTGCCTCGGGGCGCGGCCGATACGGACACCGGCAAGCGAGCCAGGCGGGCCGAGCGTATACGTAACCGAAGACGCAATGGTGAGAATGAAGATTCTCCAAAGCCACGCGATGGATCAACGACCCTGACGAGATAGAGGACTCCCATGAGCGATGAGATTAATCTGAAAGAGATGTCCGACGACGAGATTTATGAGTTGATGAAGGAAGACCTCTACGATGGTTACGCGCCGGAAATTGTCGAAGAAGTGCAGGAGATGCTCGCGCGCGGCCACCAACCCTACGATATTCTAAGCAACGGGCTGATTGCCGGCATGGACATCGTCGGCGCAGATTTTCGTGATGGCATCCTGTTCGTGCCCGAAGTCCTCATGGCGGCCAAGGCGATGAAGGCCGGCATGGCCATTCTGCGCCCCCTGCTGGTGGAGACCGGCGCGGAGAAAATCGGCACNATGGTTGTGGGGACGGTCAAAGGTGACATCCACGACATCGGCAAAAACCTGACCGCCATGATGATGGAAGGCGCGGGATTCGAGGTGTTCGATCTNGGGGTGAACAACTCCGTTGATAATTTCATGGCGGCTATCGAAGATCACAAGCCCGATATTGTCGGCATGAGCGCGTTGCTGACGACGACGATGCCCTATATGCGCGTCGTGATCGATGCCNTGGTNNAGGCGGGCATCCGCAAGNACCTGATTGTCCTTGTCGGNGGCGCGCCCCTCAATGAGGCATTNGCTCAGGACATCGGCGCCGACGCCTATTGCCGCGACGCGGCGATCGCCGTGGAAACAGCCAAAAGATTGATGCAGCAACGCCGGGAGAAAACGCGCTAGCGCGGGAGGCAACATCGTAATGAACAAACTGGCCCAATTGCTGGCGAGCCCGAACTACGTCGTGCTAGATGGGGCGATGGGCACGATGCTCTTTGCCGCCGGCCTGGTGTCGGGAGCATCGCCGGAGGAATGGAATGTATCCCGCCCCGACCGAATCCGCCATATCCATCGCCAGTATATTGAGGCGGGATCACAAATCATCCTGACGAACTCCTTTGGCGGGACTCGATNCCGGCTCAAGCTCCACGGCTTGCACGACAGGGTTTATGAGTTGAACCGGGCGGCCGGGCAATTGGCCCGCGAAGAAGCCGACCGAGCGCCGCGCCTGGCTCTTGTCGCCGGGTCAATGGGGCCNACGGGAGAGCTTCTTGTNCCGATGGGCAACATGTCTTTCCAAAGNGCGCGCGAGGCATTCGCCGAACANGCCCAAGGGCTGGTCGACGGCGGGGTGGACCTGCTCTGGATCGANACGATGAGCGATCTGGAAGAGGNGCGCGCGGCCGTCGAGGGCATCCGTTCCGTCACGGCCTTACCTATCTGCGCCACGCTGAGCTTCGACACAAACGGCCGCACGATGATGGGCGTCACGCCGGAGCGGGCTGTCCGCGCCATGAAGGAGTGGGAACTTGTTGCCATTGGGGCTAATTGCGGAAACGGGATCAATGAAATAGAGGACGTCATCTATGCCATGCACCAGGAAGCCCCTGAAGTGCGCCTGATCGCCAAGGCCAATGCCGGCCTCCCCCAATGGCGGGACAACGAACTGCATTATGATGCCTCGCCGGCGACAATGGGACAATACGCCCAACGAATACATGCCCTGGGGGCGACCCTGATTGGCGGATGCTGCGGCAATGGGCCGGAGCATGTGGCCGCCATCGCCGCCGCGGCCACCACTCCGCTTGACGAAAGCGAACGGAAGGCCTTACTGCAGGAAAAACGACGCCAACGCGCGGAGAGCGCCGAAGGGCCGGCGCGAGATCGCAGCCGACGGCGCGATAGGCCGTAACCGGACTGTTACCAAATTAGTCCGCCCGGCTATCCAGCTCGTTCAACGCCTCGGCGACATGGTGGATTAGCCGCTCGGCGACGGCCGATTTGCTCTGCAAGGGCATCTCTTCAACGATACCGGTCAGGCCTAGCAACAGCACGCGATTTGTGTCCACGGCAAACCCCGCGCCTTCGGCGGAAACGTCGTTGACGGCAATGAAGTCCAATCCCTTGCGCAACAACTTCTCGCGTCCGTAATCGGCCGCGTTATGGGTCTCGGCCGCGAATCCCAGGACGACGCGTGGGAAACCCGTGAACTGCCGCGCCTCCTTCACTGCCATCAGGATGTCAGTCGTTTTCGTCAGCGAAATTTCCAGACCCTCGTCGGCATTGTCCGATTTCTTTATCTTGCGATCAGCGGTTGACAACGGTCGGAAATCGGCTACGGCCGCGACCATGCACAGCGCGTCGGCCCCTTCCGTGTTCTCAAGCACGGCCTGGGCCATCTCCTCGCCTGAATCCACACGGACAACAGTCGCTCCGAAGGGAACGTCCTCGCAGGTGGGGCCGGCGATCAACACAACCGCTGCGCCCTGATCCAGAGCCGCCTGGGCGACGGCGATCCCTTGCTTGCCGGAGGAACGATTGGTGATGAACCGCACGGGGTCGATCGCTTCTCGCGTCGGCCCGGTGGTCACAACGACTTTATGCCCGGCCAATGCGCTGTCGCGAGACAGAACGAGGCGGGCGTGTCCCAACAAATCCTGCGGCTCAACCATGCGCCCCATTCCGCTCAGACCGGAGGCCATTCGCCCTGCGGCAGGTCCAGCGAGGATAACGCCGCGATCTTTCAATGTCTGGAGGTTAGCCTGCGTGGCGGGATGATCCCACATGCCGCCGTCCATAGCCGGGGCCAGCACGAGGGGGCAACGCGCGGCGAGAGCCGTCAACGTCAATAGATTATCGGCCTGGCCGGCAGCCAACTTGGCGATCGTATTAGCGGTAGCCGGAGCGATCAGCATCAGGTCAGCCGCTTCCCCCAACCCGACGTGACGGACGTGGTCGNTCAGGTCCCACATGTCCGTGTATGCCGGGCGGCCGGTGACAGAACGGAACGCGAGCGGCGTGACGAAGCGTGTCGCCGACTCCGTCAGGATGACGTCCACCTCCGCGCCGGCCTGGGTCAGTTTCGAGGCGAGGTCGGCGGCCTTGTAACAGGCGATGGAGCCGGTGACGCCAAGCACGATTCGCTTGCCCTTAAAAACATTGATCGCTTGCATGGGGATAGTGTAGCAAAAGGATCTTAGAGTGCCATGATGGGACAGGGGATGTCCAAAGCGCATTTTCTCGTGTACAAGTAGAACGCGGAGAGTGCCGAGTAGCATGGAGTGCGCCAAGATAAAACTGGTTATTCTCAGCGTGCTCCGCGTCGGCCCTCCATGTGCTCTGCGTTCCTCTGTACTTCAACCGGACATTGAAATTGCCCTGCATGATGCCAATCGCGCGATGTGGTAGCCTGGCCGGCGAGGGTTATAATCACCCATTGTGAAGCCACAAACTAATTCCAACCGCATCCTCAAGTTACTCATCGTCAATGTCATCGTGATCGCTCTCGTCCTGGTCTGGAATCGGAATCAGGAGCAAGGCAGCATCTCGTTAGCTATCGCTAAAGGCAAACAACTGCTCGATATGCCCGCGGCCGTGGCCGGCTATCCGCCGGCCTACCTGCTGGACACGGCCAGTATCGAGCAGGTGGCCCAGGCCGATCCGGCCTTTCAGGCAGCCTTAGCCGGCAAGGATACTGTGTTTCATTCGGCTGTTCCGCTGACGGCCGGCGAGGCGCGCTACTGGCAGGACTTGGGATGCGAGGGCATGAACTGCGCCTTCGTGACGTTCTATGATTACACGGATGAGGGGACTATCGAGGGCATCATCAATCTGGATAACGACGAAGTGGTCGCTCAATGGGTCAACACGGCCGCGCGACCCGGCGGCTCCAGCGCGATACTGCCCAGGGTCGTGGCCATCGCCGCTG
>JAACJX010000061.1 GCA_014237545.1 Ardenticatenia bacterium
AATGAGCAAAATGAGCCCAAAAAAGTGAGAAAAATACGTAGGCGGCGGCACGAAAACAGGCGGCCGCGCGGCCGCCTGTTACAAAAGTTTCTAAGTTGGGCGTGAATCAGCCGATCAGCCGGCCAGCTCGTCCGGCCCCTCCTCCCGACCGGTCAGCTCGCGACCCTTCTCGGCCGCCGTCTGCGCCGCGTCGCCGGCCATATCGCCGGCGTTGGCGACCATGCTCTCGGCCCGGTTGGCCAGCGCGGTCATCGCGCCCCGGTAGTCGCCGGCCTGCATCTGCTGGACGAAGTCGGTGTCGTAGTCGAACGCCTCGACCGTGATCTCGGCCCCCAGGCCGGAGAGCATCGCCTTGGCCTCGCCGAAGGACGCGTCGCTGACGACGGCCACCGCCGCCGACGACGAATGGTCGAGCGACGCGCCGATGGCTTCCAGCCGCGGGTCGGGGATGCCGGTGTCGAGCTTGCGCGCCGCCACGCCGCCGAGCAGCGCGCCCAGCGCGGCCGTGCTCACCGTGCCGCGCTTGCGGCTTAGCAGGCCGATCAGCCCGCCGGCCAGCGCCCCGGCTGCCGCGCCCTGCTTGCCGCCGATGTCGGTTGTCTCCTTGATGGTCAGCTCGCCGCGGGCGTCCTTGACGATGGAGGCCGCCGCGGGCAGGGCGGCGCGGTTCTGCCGGAAGGCGTCGACCAGGCTGCCGACGGCCGCCACCCCGGCCGATTCGCCCTCAAACGTGGCGATGAGTAATTGGTAGGTGTTTGTGTCTGTCATGGGGAATGCTCCTTGGTAGATTTGGGATGTGACCAAATCCTCTCTACTATCATACTCCCTTCGTCAAGCGCAGGGCAGGCGATTAGGTCCTATCCGCGCCAATCCGTTCAATCCGCGTCGTCCGCGTTCAATTCTTCGACGCTCTCGCCCGCATCGGTTGCGACTGCGGCGGATCGGCGTACAATAAACTTTGGAGCGCCCGCAGGCCCCTTCCCAGTAGAGACCCGGGAGATTGAAATGACCAAGAACGACGACCGACCGCGCCTTCTGATGGGCGCCAAGAAGCGCATTGCCCTGGTGGCCCACGACAACAAGAAAGATGATCTGCTCGAATGGGCGGAGCACAATATCGAGATCTTGCGCGGCGCGACGCTGTTCGCCACCGGCACAACCGGCCGCGTGCTGGCCGATAAGCTGGACTTAGACGTGACGCGCATGCAGAGCGGCCCGCTGGGCGGTGACCTGGAACTGGGGGCCAAGATTGCCGGCGGCGAGATCGACATGCTCATATTTTTCTTCGACCCGCTGGAGGCCCAGCCCCATGACCCCGACGTGCGCGCCCTGTTGCGCATCGCCGCCGTNTGGAANNTCCCCGTGGCGACGAACCGGGCCACGGCCGATTTNGTCGTCTCGTCGCCGCTGATGACCGGCACCTATGAGCGGCANCTGACTTCCTACGTCGATTACCGGACGNGNCTGGAGATTAAAGAATAGTTTGGTTCTGACCGANACTCAGAAGAATCCNCAGATTTCGCAGATTATTNAGAGGTAAGCATCCTTGTCATTTGATATGGGTGGTTGTATAAGAAAATCAGGCGCGGATGCGGCCGGGGTTTGATGGATTTACCTCCNTATTTAATTGAAAATCCGCCCCTTCCGTTCAATCCGTAGCCTATCATTTTCCCGAAGGAGAGCACGATGGACATCCAAGTCGTCCCCATTGAATCCGACCGCCTGCGCACGCCGCCGTCGAGCGACTACGGCTTTTGNCAGGTGTTTGCCAACCGCATGTTCACCCAGCGNTATTCGCCCAACAAGGGCTGGCACGACGCCAAGATCGAGCCATATGGACCTTTCCAGCTGGACCCGGCCACGGCCTCGCTCCACTATGCCCAGATGATATTCGAGGGCATGAAGGCCTATCGCCGGGCGGACGGCCGCATCAACCTGTTCCGGCCGTGGGAAAACATGCGTCGCTTCAACAACTCGGCCCGGCGCATGGCCATGGCCCCGGTNGATGAGGAAGAGCATCTGGCGGCCATNGTCAAGCTCATCGAGGTCGAGAGCGCCTGGGTGCCGCAGCAGTCCGACGCGTCGCTCTACATCCGGCCGACGATGATCGCCGCCGACAACACNCTGGGCGTGAAGGCCAGCNCCACCTACCTTCATTACGTCATNATNAGCCCCGTCGGCCCCTACTTCGCCGAGGGGTTCAACCCCGTGCCGGTCTACATCACCGATCAGTACGTGCGCGCCGTGCGCGGCGGGGTGGGCGAGGCCAAGACGGGCGGCAACTACGCCGCCAGCCTCTACGCCGGNGAAGAGGCGCGGCGCAAGGGGTATTCGCAGGTGNTGTGGCTCGACGGCGTGGAGCGGCGCTTCGTCGAGGAAGTNGGGGCGATGAANATCTGNTTCGTCTATGANAACCGNCGNATCGTCACGCCGTCGCTGACCGGTAGCATCCTGCCTGGCATCACCCGCAAATCGGTCATCGAGCTCGGCCGCCACCTGGGCTATGAGGTGTCGGAGGAGATGATCGACGTCAACGAGATGCTGGCCGACATCCGCAGCGGCCGCATCACCGAAGTGTTCGGCTGTGGCACGGCGGCCGTCATCGCCCCGGTCGGCAAGTTCGGTTTCCGCGACGAGGAGATCGTTATCAACGACGGCCGCGCCGGCCCGGTCAGCCACCAGTTGTTCGAGCATCTGGTGGATATCCAGTATGGCCGCGCCCGCGACCCGTTCGGTTGGGTATATACGATCCCGGCCAACGGGCATTAAGAG
>JAACJX010000139.1 GCA_014237545.1 Ardenticatenia bacterium
CGTCGGGGTGCATCTCCTGCAGGCGGTCCAGCACCACCCGCTGCTGGGCGATCTCCGACATATAGCTGCCCAGGTTNGCCGGGAANTTGACGGCNATNGTNAGGTAGGTGACGAACAGCGTGAAGTCGCCGACGGTCATNGCNCCNGANTGGAGCGACTGCCCNGCCAGCAGGACGACCACGGCCACGGCGATATCNCCCATGCTCTGCCCGGCCGAGAAGGCCAGCGTCAGGAANGTGTTCTGNCGCACNCCNGCCTTGCGCCGCGCCTCGCTCAGCGTGTTGAAGTAGCGCAGTGCGCCGCTCTCGGCGTCGGCCACCTTGACTGCCTGCACGCCGCCGAGGATCTCGCCCAAAAAGCCGGTAACTCGGCTGCTGGCGACGCGTGTCGCNCGGTCGTAGAGCAGGAAGCGTTTCCAGGCCACGCGGTTGATGAAGAACACGGCCAGCAGCGGCAGGATCGCCACCAGCGTGATCCACGGGTTGATGCGGGCCATAATGATGACCGCGAACAGGAAGAAGATCGCCTCGCCGACCTCCTGCGGGATCCACGTCGGAAAGTCGGCGTAGTCGCCCACGTCGCGCTCCAGGCGGTGGATGGCGTCGCCGGATTCGACCGGCAGCGGCCGCGCGGCGGGCTTGGCCAGGATGTTGCCCATGAAGTTGACGCGCAGCAGCACGCCGTTGACGCTGCGCACCGCCCAGCCGCCCCACTCGGCGAAGACATTGGCCACCATGCGGCCGAGCTGGACGGCCACCAGCAGCCCCAGCAGCGTGGCGATGCCGATCGTCGCCGGCGCCTCGCCGGTCAGTTCGTCAAAAAAGCGCCGCGAGATCAGGCCGGGGATCAATCCGGTGGCGATGACGATCACGCCGAACACCAGGTTGACGACGAAGTACCACGGCCGATACCGGATCAGCGCCCACGTGCCTTTAAAGACGGGAAGAGAATCCACAGATTTCACCGATTCCACAGATTGAAGATTGGGTGTAGTAGCTGACATCAATTCTCTCCGGGTTTAAAACGCGTAGAAATGATCGATTTGAGTTGCGCATTAAAGCCCACAGACAGCGCACTAAAAACCTGTGCAATCCGTGTAATCTGTGGATTTCCTTTCTTCCCTTTCATGCCAGCACCTCCTCCAGCCCCGTCTGCAGCAGCCGGTAGAAGCGCGACGCGGGGTCGGCCGCCAGCGCGGCGCGGGGGCCAAACTCGACCACGCGGCCGTCCTCCAGAATCAGGATGTCGTCGGCGCGCTGGACGGTACGCAGCCGGTGGGCGATGATAATGCCCGTGCGCCCGCGCAGCAGCCGGTCGATGGCCCGCTCCAGAAGTTGCTCCGTGCCGGGGTCGAGCCGCGAGGACGCCTCGTCAAGCACGACGAGCCGCGGGTCGCGCAGGAAGACGCGGGTGAAGGCCAGCAGTTGCGCCTCTCCGGCCGAAAGCCCCTTGCCGCCGCTCTCCAGCACCGTGTCCAGCCCGTCGGGCAGGCCGCGATACCAATCGCCCAGCCCCAGCGTCTCCAGGGCGTCGAGGATGTGGCCGTCGTCTATCGGCGGCTGCGACGGGTCGTAGTTGTTGAACAGTGTCAGGTTGTCGCGCACCGTGGCGGCGAACAGTTGCACGTCCTGCGTCACCATGCCCACGTAGCGGCGCAGGTCGGTCAGGGGGATATCGCGGATGCCGACGGAATTAACCGCTGACGGCCGACCGCCGACGGACTGCACGTTGTCATCCGTGGCCTGTGGTCTGTGGTCTAACGTCTCGTGGCCTTCCAGGCGAATCTCACCCGCACCCACATCATACAACCGGAACAGCAACCGCGTCAGCGTCGTCTTGCCGCTGCCCGTGCGCCCCAGCACGCCCAGCACCCGGCCGGGGGCGACGGCGAAGGAGATGTCGTGCAGCACGGTAGGAGTGTCGAGTGACCAGTGTTGAGTGACAAGTTCAGAGTTGACCACCTCCTTCTCTCCATTCGTAATTCGTCTGTCCTTGTACGCAAACGACACCCCATCAAATGCCACTCCCGGTGCGCCGGCCGGCAAGGCGCCCGCATCGGTGGTGGTCGCGGTACCCACTTCCGGCCGCAGGTCGAAGAACTCTCGCGTGCGGTTGACGCTGGCCAGCGCCCGCTGGATGTAGCTGAGGTAGCGGCGCACGGAGTCGACCGGCGACTCGAGCAGGCCCACATAGTAGACGATTGTGAACACCGCGCCGATGGTCATGGCTCCGGACTGATAGGACAGCGCCGCCAGCCCCATCGACGCGGCCAGCGCGAGCACAAAAAGCAGTGTGCTCGCCGCCCCGACGACGGTGCTGAGCGTATAGGTGCGCGTCCGCAATCGGGCGTGGGTGTTCAACAACGGGTAGAGCCGGGCCATCACGTAGCCGGAGCCG
>JAACJX010000319.1 GCA_014237545.1 Ardenticatenia bacterium
CGCATTTCGGGCTGGACGGCCTCGAGGGTGAGCGGGCGGCCGCAATTGGGGCAAAATGCGCTGCCGCGCAATGTAGGCGCGTAACACACGTTGCACATAGTGACGAATCCCGACCGGTCCGTGAATATTTGGGGATCAACCTTCAGCTCCAGGAGCATATTCTGCCGGTTTTTCACCAGGACGCCGGGGTTATCGGGGATGGCGATCGGCTCATCCAGGGACGGGCCGACAGGCTGGGCCGGGTCATCCGCGGTAACGAGGGCGGTTGGCTCGGCTTCTACTACGGCCGGAAGCGATGTCTCCGGTGCGCCGCCGGATAGGAGCTTGCGCGCCTTGGTGCTCAGTTCCTGCCTCTTGGCCTTGTTGGCCTGGACGCGTTGGAGGTCTACCCACTGCATCGTTGCGTTGGCCTGAATGCGACCGCCGTCGCGCACATACGAGGCAATAAGCTGGAGCAATTCTCGCGCTTTCTCAAAGTCGGGTGCGTCTAATTCGAGCTGGCTTGTTCCTTCAAATGTCCGCACGCGGGCCACCACCTCTTGCTTCTGCAGGCCCAACCACTTAGACACCGTGGCAACAATGACGCCACTTTCCTCGTTATAGGTCTGCAGGGTAGCGCCCATGTTGGCTAAGGCGAACAGGGCGCTCCGCATCACNACGGTGGAATTGACCGGGAATGCTCTTACTTCTGTAACCGTCATAGTAGGTATGATTATATGCTTTCTCATACAACTGCCCAAAACCCGGCGAATGGGCTGGCAGGAAGCCGGCCCGAATCATCACCCCCAGATAATTGGGCAAGGCCCAACTCAACTTGTCGGTTTGTGGAAAAACGCTGAATCGGGATAATCACGAATAGTCCGGGCTGTTTTTATGCCCGTCAAGCGAGCGAAGTATGCCATTGTTTAAAAATGACGCGCCAGCGACGGCCGATGGATTTATTGACGTCGCGAGCGCCGACAGCGTTCACGAAGGGCGGTTGATGACTGTTGTTGTTCAGAAGCGAAAGATTATCTTGACTCGCCACGAAAACCGCCTGTTTGCCATTGACACCATTTGTCCCCACGCCGCGGCCGACCTCAGTCAGGGTAGCCTTCGAAGTTGGCAGATTTGCTGCCACGAGCATGATTACTGCTTCGATATCCGAACCGGCCGCATCGTTNGGCCGGAGGACGAAGTATATAGGTTGCGACGGTACCAGGTGAAAGAGGAAGGGGGGCGTGCGTGGGTTCGGTTAGTGGCNATATAAGGATGGGGAGGGCGCCTGCATNCAATCAACNGCNGGCGCCNTCNCCAGTCCAAAATTTCAGAATGGGTATTTATTCGCCCGGCACTACCCGGTANANTGCCCCGCTCCAGTAATTGACCGCATACAGCTCACCGTTGGCGTCTTCGCCAAACGTGGAGATGATCAGGTCCGAATCAAGGATGGGGTCGGCCAGCCAGCCGTTCTCCTGCGGGAATAAGCGCCAGATGATCCCCGAGCAATAATCGCTGACGAAATAGTTGCCCCGTAACTCGGGATGGGCCTGCCCGCGATAGACGTAGCCACCGGTCACCGAGCAGCCCTGTGAATGATCGTAATCGAATATCGGGCGGATCAGCCCGGTCTGATCGCAGGTATCGGCCTCGAAGCAGTGGTTGCCTTCCATTATACGCCAGCCGTAATTCTCACCGCCGGGGCTTTCCGCGGGCTGGAAGTTGATTTCTTCCCACAGGTTCTGCCCGACATCGGCAATGAAGAAATCCCCTGTCAGGCGATCGAAAGAAAAGCGCCAGGGGTTACGAAGTCCATAGGCCCAGATTTCCGGACGCGCCTCCGGCGTGTCGACGAATGGATTGTCGGTTGGTATCGCATAAGCGTCGGCCGCGGAATCCACGTCGAGGCGTAAAACCTTGCCCAGCAGGGTCGATAGATCCTGACCGGCGCGCAAGGGATCGTTGGCGCTACCGCCATCCCCCANTCCGGCATATAGATAACCATCCGGCCCAAANGCCAGNCTACCGCCATTGTGGTTCGGGTAAGGCTGNTCCTGGGTCANGTAGTTTACTTCGCTCGCCGGGTNNGCNCNATAGGGGTCACNCTCCATCACCGAGAAGCGCGAAATATGNNTATCTCCGCTGTAATCGGTGTAGTTGACGAAGAACTGGCCCTCCATCGGTGCGCCTTCGGTGGCGTAGTCGGGATGAAAGGCCAANCCCAGCANGCCCTGCTCGCTGGATACCGATCCGACGCGATCGGTGATGTCTAGAAACGGTTGATCCAAAAGTTGTCCGTCTTCGATGATGCGAACGCGGCCGACTTGCTCCAGGGCAAAAAGCCGCCCATCGAACGCATGGGTCAGCGTGGTGACCTTTTGCATTCCATCCGGCAAATACGGCTCCAACTTGATTGTCGAAACGGGGTTCGATGGGATTGGCGTGGGTTCCGGCGTTTCCTCTATTATCTCTTCGGCCGGCTCACGCGTCGATTCATTGGCTATCGTGGGTTCTTCGATAGGTGGGGGCGCTGTATTCGTCGCCTCGGCGGTTATGACCGGCGCAGGCAGGGTGGTCGGCAAAGCGGCCGNCGTTNGTTCGGCGGTTGGCGTTNGCGAAGCTTCGTCCGCGCTACAGCCNGCAAGCAATAAAACAGCCAAAAGNACAATNGCAAATATATTATTTAGCATACGCATGATTATAAAAAACCGGCCTGGCAATCAACGATGCAACAGGCCGGTTCTCATTCCTCATTGATTCGGTTATAGCCGGAATGGCATCATTCCGGCACGTTGTTTAGCGTTCCGAAAGGGCGACGTACTGGCGATCGCGCTTGCCCACGTAGCCTTCTTTGGGCCGGATGAGGCGGTTGTCGGCCAATTGCTCGAGCACTTGCGAACACCAGCCTGCGATACGGCTCATAGCGAAGATGGATGTGAATTGATCCACCGGCAGGCCAATCGTATAGAGGACGACGGCCGAGTAGTAGTCGACGTTGGCGTACAGATCGCGCTCGATGAAGTAATCGTCCTTGCGGGCCAGCTGCTCAATCTGCTGGGCAATGCCGAACCACTTGCTCGTGCCGCTGCTTTCGGCCAGCTTCTCGGCCAGAGGCCGAAGGATGCGCGCGCGCGGGTCCTCCACCTTGTAGATACGATGCCCGATACCCATGATCCGCTTGCCGGAAGCGCGCGCGTCCTTGAACCATTGATCGACATCGCCATGCTGCGCCGCGTCGATGAATTGCTCCATAGCGCGCTGGGTCGCTCCACCGTGGGCCGGGCCTTTCAACGTGCCAATGGCGCTGGTGATGGCCGAGTANATATCGGTGCCGGTGCTTGTGGTAACGCGAGCGGAAAACGTCGANGCGTTGAATCCATGATCGGCCAGCATCACCAGATAAGAATCGAGCGCNGCGACNGCATCCGGGTTTGGTTCCTTNCCGTCGAGCATGTACAGNAAGTTGGCCGCCTGTCCCAGGCCGGGGCGTGGGGGTATGGGGTCATGACCATTGCGCAGACGTTCCCAGGCCGCGACGAGGGTAGGCATGATCGCGGTCAGGAGGAGGGTTTTTTCACGCGCGGCGTCGGGAGTAATGCTGTCGGCGTTGCGGTCGAGCAAGCCCAGGGCGCTGACGGCCGTCCGGAGCACGGCCATCGGATGAGCGTCCCAGGGGAAGCCACGCATGATGTTGAGCAACAGATCGGGCAAGGCNCGCTTCGATTCNAGCGCGGCCTTGAACAGGCTCAACTCATGCATGNTNGGCAGCTTGTCGTTCCACAGGAGGTAGACAACTTCCTCGAAGGTTGCATTNGGGCCCAGATCGCGAATGTCATAGCCGCGATAAATAAGCTCGCCTTTGGTCCCATTGACGAAGCTCGATGAAGTGGTCATCAGGTCTTCTTTTTTGGTTTCAGACATGTTCGTGCTCCTCTAAGGTAATAGGTTATTGTTCTTGCGAAGCGGTGGCTCTCAGCCGCTCCCCATATTGCGCTTCGTAGTAGTGGCGAAATTCGCCGCTCTTTATTTTTCGCCACCACCATTCGTTATTTTTGTACCAGAGCGCTGTCTCGATGATGGCTTCTTCTGGTGTGTGGTCCGGCTCCCAGCCCAAGGCGGTGATCTTGCTGATGTCGAGGCTATAGCGACGATCGTGTCCCGGCCGGTCGGCCACGTGGCGAATCAAGGCACGCGGCCGATTCAGCGTCTCAAGTAATATCTCCACCATCGTCAGGTTTTCGACTTCAACGCCTGTGCCTATGTTGTAAATCTCACCGATCGTTCCGCGATGAAGAACCAGATCAATCGCCTCGCAGTGATCCATCACGTGCTGGTACTCGCGCATCTGGCGGCCGTCGCCATAAATNGGCAGGGGCAGGTTGTCAATGGCATTNGTGGCGAAGAGCGGNACGGCCTTTTCCGGATACTGATACGGGCCGATNTTGTTCGAGCCGCGAGTTATNGTGACCGGGAGATCGTAGGTGATATGGTAGGCGTTGACAAGCAGATCCGCGCTGGCCTTGCTGGCCGCGTAAGGGCTTCGCGGATCAACTTTGTCTGTTTCCTTGCTNGATTGGCCCGCCGGTATGTGACCATACACCTCGTCGGTCGAGATTTGATGAAATCGCTCTAGCCCCAGGCTTCGGGCGACTTCGAGCAGCGTGTAGGTGCCATATACGCTTGTTTGGATGAAGGCATCGGGATTCATGATCGAGCGATCTACATGCGTTTCGGCCGCGAAATTCACGATGGTGTCGATATCGAAATCTTTGGCGGCCTTTTCAACCGCCGGTCGATCGCATATATCGCCCAGCACAAACGAATAGCGCGGGTCGTCCTTCACATCCACAAGGTTGTCTAAATTGCCGGCATAGGTCAATTTATCATAGACAACTATGCGGTAATCATCGTGGTGTGACAGCATGTAGTGAACGAAATTAGAACCGATGAATCCCGCCCCACCGGTAACTAGGATGTTCTTCAATAAGGCCTCCTCTGCGTGTGCGCCAGGCTCTGTGCCTCCCCTCGCCATATGCGGGCCAAGAGGCGCCGGCCAGTATATGACAATATTTGGTCGCTCAATTGTAAGGCGGTCGGTTTAATGTGATCGACCCATCAGGTGGATGAATTAGATTGTAGCTGATAGGTGCCTTTTGGTAAATATTAACTAACTGGATAAAAGATTGGCCGATTCACGTAGGGNCGTTTCGTCGAGGAAGGCCTGTATGAGTTTGTTGGCAACACTTGGGGGTGGGGGAATGGCCGGAAGGGAATGGGGGGCGAACCAGGCCGCTTCGGCCAGTTCAGTCCTGTCGATGTGGAGATCTCCGGAGCCATATTCCGCAGTAAAGGCAATCATCAGGGAGTGGGGAAATGGCCACGGCTGGCTCCCGAAATACTGGATATTTCTTACGGTAATNCCCACCTCTTCNCAAATTTCGCGTTCGACGCATTCTTCCAACGTNTCTCCGGGCTCAACGAAGCCAGCCAGCACGCTGAACATNGCGGTAGTAAAGCGCTGTGCCCTGGCCAGCAGAATTTCAGGCCCTTGCTCGGTGTCGCGGGTCACGCGCACAATCACCGCCGGCGACAGGCGCGGGTAATCAGTCAGTTTACATCGCGGGCAGATCTTGGAGCGCTCGTTGGGCTGGGCTTCGGTCTCGTGGCCGCAACGGCCGCAGAACTGGCTGGTGCGGTCCCAGTCCACGATCTGAAGGGCCCGACCCGCCAGCCAAAATGTATCCTCATCCAACAGAGTATAGAGTGGCCGCAGGCTTTCGAAGGCGTACCCATCAGGCGGGACAGCTTGATCGCCTACCTCGCCGCAGTAGCAGGGCACTGCCCCTACCTCACCGTGGAGCGTACCCAGAAATATTTTTTGTTGGATCGGAAGTCCCCCATCCTCGGGAGAAAAGAGTCGAGGTAGCTCGGCATGCGTGGCATGACGAATGACTAGCAGCCGAAACCCTTGGAAGATGAACCACAATCCCGGCTCGTCGGCCGCGGGCGGATTTATGCCCGCCGTAAAACGTGTGCCCATTTCAAGAAGCCTATGGNTATCCCCCGGTGGTTGCCGTNGGAGATGGTTGAATNGGATAGCCTGAGCCGGAAGGGGTGCTGGTGGGNAAGCCNGGAGTCGTTGTGCCCCCGGGTCCGGCCGTCGGGCTGGGGCCGAATGTCGCTGATGCGCCCGGCGTTGAATCGACGGGTGGTGTTCCCGTTAGTCCCGGTGTCCCGCCGGGCGTGACTAGCGGCGTGACCGGCAAGGGAGTTACCTCCGGAGTGTCAGTGATGCCCAGAGGTAACGTGGCGGCCGCGTCCAGCGTCATCGTCGGCAATATATCCAACGTGCTTTCCAGTGTTGGCGTGGGTTCGGGCGTGCGGGTCATCGGGGTCTCTAGAGGCGAAAGAGTTGGCAGCGCATCGCCGGCAATGACCGTCAATAGGGGTGCCTGNGCGCCTAACAACNGGTTCGGCTCAAGTATTCGGTCGACGGCGAGATACCAGAGCGTTCCGTCCTGTGGCTCCTTGCCGCATCCTAAAGGCCCCTGATACGCATTCCAGGTGCCGCTGACTGTCATCTCTGTCCCGGTCGGNAGCAGGCGCACCAGATTCTCGAAGCCAATAGCGTTCAGTTGCAGCTCTTCGGCCACCAGACTCCAACGGATTGCCGGGCCGGTGTAGTTCAGACATTCCGGCGCGGGGACTGGTGTGTACACTCCGGAGACCTGAANCCGTTGTCCTCTANAGGCGGCCGGGTCTTCGTNTAACTCAGCGAAGCCGAGAATGGTGAGTTCCGTCTCAAAGACGGCCGGTGCGGTGGTCTGGGTGGGCAAGATTGGGAGAAGTGGCCTTTCGCTACGCCCGTNGAGGGAGAAGGCGACCAGCGCCAGGGCCGCTAGCACGNGCAGCGCGGCGATCAAAGGGATAAGCGACGCGCGCCAGCCTGAACGTGCGGGCGGAGAGATCTCGTCGCCCTCAGTTGGCACTACTTCGTCTCGGTTCGGTTCCAAATACATGCTTATCTAGCTTTCGATAAAAGTCGGTTAAGTCCGCGATGGTAGGCAAGCCACCACTCCAGGGTGATCAGCAACAGACCGACCCCCAGAACGATAGCCCACAATTCCCGCATTCCCTTGATTTCTTCATCTTCAGATAATACTTCGCTTGCNCCCAACCGGATGACTTCGCTGGNTGATATGTCCGACTCGCTGGGGTTGAAGAAATTGATCACAAACTGNCCTNATTGGATCAATTTGCCCGAANCATCAATATATTCAATCGCATAACGTCCGGTTTGATCAGTCTGGTCGAAATAAATAGGTCCGCCCTCACCAAGGTTTGAGCGCGTCCAGGTCTCGCCGCCCGGCAAGCGTACCCGGATTGAGTCGGCCCTAGGGTATCGGGAAAGTGCGACAACCGTGCCGGGTTCGGCTTGTCCGGCGACGGTAATTGAGGCGCCGGCGCTGAGCCACTCGGTAATGTTAGCCATAATAACCGGAAAGGCAACGCGCAGAGGGAGGTCGGATGCGGTCAGGTCAAATGGAAAGACTGCCACTCGCCTTTCGTCGATTTCGCCCGCCAGCAACAATGCGCCGCCCTCGGCGTCGATCAGGGGGATGAGCCCGACCCCTTCGACCCTCCGAGCCTGGGCGACATTCACATCACGCCAGGCAACGTCGGTAAGGCGCGAATCATCAGCCATGCGGGTCACCAGGGTATTGGTAAAGACTTCGCCCACTATTAGCGCAGTATTACCCTCTTCGGCTGTTGGAGGCGGTTGGGGATCGAATATCAGCACATTGCCGTCTGGTAGATTTTGCGGGATGGGAACGCCATCATAAACGGTGAGATCGTAACGCTCGTCATCCTCGGCCACCGCATAATCCTCTGCCGCTACGCGAGTCACGGTGAAGTTCGGTAGGATGGCAAAAATCCGCTCAAGGAACTGGTTGCCGTCCGTCACAAGTTTAACGGTAGCACCCTCGCTGTTGTTGAGTAAAGTCCAAGCGCGATCATCCNCGNGTAAANAATCAGATCCTCCGTCTGCCGGCGACACGGCCGCCTCCACAGACGCGACGCCGGGAGGTATAAGCCATGACAGGCTCTTTTCTTCGCCNGCNCCTAGTTCGACGCGCCTGGAGTCATGGAGCTGGTTGTCGAGGAAGATGCTCAGCAGCGCTGTCTGAGCGTTCGGGCCGTAATTCCTCACCCCAACCAGCACCTCGCTCTGCTCCGCCTGATTCCGGCTTCCCAGAACGGAAATTCCCAGGTTGTCCGACGCGATTCCCACGGGTATAAAGCGTACATCACCGGCCAGGGGTGGTAGATTGTTTGGTAAGGCGCCGTCGGAGAGAATGACAATCCGAGGGTTATCCGTTCCCTGCCGCAACCCGTTTACCAGCGCAAACGCGGCCGGCCAATCGGCATAGGTCAATTCCGGGGCGGCGCCGGCGAGGACTGTGGCTAACCGTTGCTGATCGTTAGAGCCAGCCGCTAGAACAACCGGCGAATCGGCAACAGAAATTAGCGTCACCCGATCGTTTCCGTTGATCTGGCCGGCCATCTGGTTGATCTGCTCGACAGCGCCCTCAAACCTTGACTTGCCCCCCTCGCCGTCATTGGCGGCCATNGAGGCCGAGGCGTCCAGCAAGATGAAAACCTGGCCATCCACCGGATCGGCCGAAAGGATGGAAGGCTGGGCCAAGGCCATGACCAAGGCAGCCAGAATGAGCAGTTGCAGTATCAGAAAAATATTGCGTCTGAGTTTCTGCCACGGCGCGTTGGCCGATCGGTCGCGGGCCAGCTCTTGCCAGAATAGGATGCTACTGATCAGTTGCTCGCGCCGGCGCAAGCGCAGNATATAGAGCAGGATGATTGGAACGGCCAAGCCTCCCAACGCAAGAGCGAGCGGAGCGGCGAGTGACATCTTAGCGAACTACACCTTGCCGGCGCAGGCTTTGCGTCACGAGCAACTCCCAGGGCATATCTGTGCTAATTGTCGTGTAGTGAATGCCCCGGCTGGAACAATAGGCGCCAATTTCACCATGCCACTGTTCTAGGCGGGATAAATAATCTTCGAGATCGAACGCGTCCAGTGATACTTCCGCGCCTTCACCCGTTTCGACGTCAATCAGGCGTAAGTCGCCCATGAACTGGGGATACAATTCGTCCGGACTGTGCANGTGCAAGAGGGCTATCTCGTGGCCGCGACTGTGGACGGCGTTTAATCCATCACGATAGCCGTCATACGATAGCATATCGCTCAAGAGAAATAGCAAGCCCGGCCGGCGTCCTCGCAACGCATAATCCCGTAGCGCGAGGTTGAGAGCCGTTTTCTGACCTGTTACCGAAGGGCCCCGTTTGTCCAAGCCAATGTAATTGGCCTCCAGGAATTGAAGAAGCGGCCACACGTTTTGCCGTCCCCGGAAAGGACCCCATGATTGGCGGTATGAACCGGAAAACAGGGTGACAGTCACCAGGTCTCCGGATAGTAGCCCCATGTAACCCACGGCCCCCGCCAGGATAAGGCCATAACGCAGCTTGTTCGCGCTCGGCGCATCGANCTCCTCTTCGAGTGGCCAGTTCATGCTGGCGCTGACATCCACCAGGATGTGGACGGCCAGATCCTCCTCTTCTTCCGTCAGCTTCATAAATGGTCGCTCAAGACGCGCGTAGACGTTCCAATCCAACCGGCGCAGATCGTCTCCCTGGGCGTACTCGCGATAATCGGCAAACTCAATTGATGTGCCCCGTTTGCGACTGCGACGATCGCCCTTCATGGCCCCAACACGTATTGAGTCGGCGTGCAGCGTCAATTGCTCTAGTTTGCGAAGGGAGCCTTCATCGAAGAGGCGCATGATAGATTATGACCGGGTAGGAGCAAGCGCGTCGGCGGGCACAGCGGATATTAAATCGGCAATTACCTCCTCGGTCGTAATGCCCTCCGCCTGACCCTCGAAGTTCAACAACATGCGGTGGCGCAGCGCGGCTGGGGCGACGGCGGCCACGTCTTCATAGCTGACGTTGAAGCGACTNTCGATAAGGGCCAGGGCCTTGGCCCCCAGGATAATCGATTGCGCCCCACGCGGGCTGGCCCCGTAGCGAATGTATTTATTGACCAGGTCGCTGCCGCTATTGCCCGGATGGCTGGCGATCACGAGACGGCTGACGAAATCGGAGACGCTAGATGGCACCGGCACGCGCCGCGCCAGCGATTGCATTGACAAGATCTGGTCACCGGAAGCCACGGGTTGCAAATCAGGCTCCGACTGCGTCGTGGTGCGCGCCAGGATCTCATTCAACTCGGCCGCCGATGGGTAAGGAACATTGANCTTGAACATGAACCGGTCAAGCTGTGCTTCCGGCAGCGGGTACGTCCCTTCTTGTTCGATGGGGTTCTGAGTGGCCAGTACGAAAAAAGGCGCGGGTAACGCATAGGTCGTGTTGGCGGCCGTGACGGTCCGCTCCTGCATGGCCTCGAGGAGCGCCGATTGCGTCTTGGGGGTGGCGCGATTGATTTCGTCGGCCAAAACCAGGTTAGCGAAGACCGGCCCGTGCTGGAAGCGGAATGAGCGGCGTCCGTCGCCTGATTCTTCCAGGATCTCGGTGCCGGTAATATCGGCCGGCATCAGGTCGGGCGTGAATTGGATGCGGCTGAATTCCAACGCCAGCGACTTTCCCAGGGCGCGGATCAGCATCGTCTTTCCGAGGCCGGGGACGCCTTCCATCAGGATGTGGCCGTTGCTCAGAATGCCGAGCAGCACGTGGCGGATCACCTCGTGCTGCCCGACAATTACTTTGCCCACCTCAGCAACAATCGCCGAGGCGAGGTCGCGAAATTGATCCGGATCTAAGTCGAAGTTGTGATTATCCATATGCTCTGATTGAACCAAGCCGAATTATATCGCTTTCCAACCCTTTTCGTTACTCCTCNCAGGGCAATCGCATATAGATTCGTAGAATATGGATGACGCGGATCACGTGGATGAACACGGCTATAAGAGCCGATTGTTGTNTGGATAGTCTGATTCCTTAATATGAGATTGCCCTGTTAATCATCATAGCCACGCTCATCCAGGTAATCAGTGTAACCGCCGATGTACTCGATTAGTTCCCCATTTCGCAGTTCTATGATCCGATCGACTGTCTGGTCGAGGAAATAGCGATCGTGGGAGATGATCAGCAAGGTCCCAACGAACTCGTTCAATGTTTCTTCCAGGACCTCGATGGCGGGAATGTCTAGATTGTTCGTCGGCTCATCAAGCAACAACAAGTTCGGCCGCTCCAGGACAAGGCGCGCCAACTGGAGCCGGCTTCGCTCTCCACCGCTCAATTTACCAATGGGTTGCTGCACCTGATCGTAAGTAAACAGGAAGCGCATCAGGAAGGCCACGGCCGCTTCCCTGGTCAGNGGTGCGGCCTGGCGGATACACGTGATCAGGTCCTGGGCAGGTTCGAGCGTCTCCTGCTCCTGAGCGTAATACCCTATTTTTATACTCGGCCCGATCTTTATTTCACCGGACGTAACGCTCTCAGGCGCGAGAATCATTTTGAACAACGCCGATTTGCCGGCCCCGTTAGGCCCGACAAGGCCGACGCGCTCGCCGTGCCAGATCGTCGCCTTCAGNTCGGAGAACAAGACGCGCCCATTGTCAAANGTGCGGCCGANGCNGGCCAACTCCAGCACCTTGTTGCTGCCTCGCCAGCCGTTCAAATCCAGCGTCATCCTTTTCGCATCGGTGACTTTTTCGATCTTATCCATCTTGTCGAGCATCTTTTGGCGACTGCGGGCCTGGCGAATGTGCCGCTCGTTGACGACAAGCGACGCCCATAACTCAAATCGGGCGATAGCCGCCTCAATGCGCGCTATTTCTTTTTGTTGAGCCGCGTACAACTGTTGTTGCCGGAGCCGCCGAATTGCCCGTTCATTGGCGTAGGCAGAATAGTTGCCGATGTATTGCGTCACGCGACCATTTTCAAGTTCAACGATATGGGTCGCTACTTCGTCGAGGAGGTAGCGATCGTGTGATATGATGATTACACAACCCGGATATTCGCGGATAATCCCTTCCAACGCTCGCTTTGCCGGCAAGTCAAGATGGTTATCCGGTTCGTCCAGCAGCAGCAAGGGCGGCTGCAGCACCAGAAGCTTGGCCATCATCACCAGCTTCTTTTGGCCGCCGCTCAGATGTTCCGTCAGGACTGACCATTGGTCCGGCCCCAGNCCGAGCGCGGTTAGCATCTCCCGAACCTTGCTTTCGTAGCGCGCGCCGTCGAGTTGNTCGAATTGATGCAGCAACTTTTCTTGCGCCCGCAGGGTCCTCTCCAGTAATTTGGGGTCGCCGTAAACCTCTGGCCTGGCCATTTTATCGGCTAAGGTATTCAGCTCTTGTTCGATCGCGCCNATTTCCGGCCGCGCGGAGAGCCCCTCTTCCAATACGGTTCGCCCGGCGGTTAAGACCGGCTCCTGNTCGAGGCGGCCGCTGGTCAAGCCGGATAGGCGGAAGATGGAGCCGGAATCGGGCCGCAGTTCCTGGGCAATGACCCTCATCAGCGTAGATTTTCCCGCGCCATTCGCGCCAACAAGCCCAATGCGCTGGTCACGTTGAATCTCCCAGGTCAAGTCATTAAGGATCGTCCTGCCGGCCAGTGAAACGTGTAGATGGTCGAGTTTGACGATGATTTCGCTCATTGTTAGCCTCACAAAACAAAAAAGCCGGGGTTTGCTGCGCCCCGGCCATGATAATTACATCCAACTTTACATAATAATTATCCGCTAGGCGCAATACGACAAGGCAACATCCCGATGGAAGCCAGCAGGTGGGTCTGTACGATTTGTCGTGTATATCCGGTAATAAAAGACATGAACAATAAATTACCCCAGCTTGAGGTTACAGGCAACCTGCCGTAAGAGTGTTATACTATTTTTGTCCATGAATACCATGCCCTCATATACACCGCGCCTGTTGGTTCTTTTACTCCTCCCCTTCCTTTTCGTGCTCAATGGGTGCGATCTGCTTCCGGGAGAGGCAGTTGCTGATGTGACGCCCACGGCGGCCGTCACCGTGGCCCCGACCCTTGCCGCGCCACTGTCAACCGTGGAAAGCCCGGGAATCCCTGACGAGTCTGACNGCATNGCCACGCTTCGCCTTTGGCTTCCACCGGAAATTGGTGCGCGAGGTGAGGCGGGCTCTCAGGAGCTNTCCAGCCAGATTCGCGCNTTCGAATCNGGTCACGACGGCCTNGATGTCCTNANNGAGCAAAAACCTGTNGAAGGNGCAGGCGGCATCATCAATTACCTGCAATCGGGCCGCACAGTCGCCCCCGGCGTAATGCCTGATGTCGTTGCCGTACCCACGTCAATGCTCAACGATAACCGGGTGCGGAACCTCTTTTTTCCGCTGAGCACCATTGACAACACCACAATATCGGAAGAGATCTATCCCGCTCCGGCCGGCCAGGTTGTCGCCAGCGGCCGCCCTTTGGGTTACCCGTTCGCCGTTATGGGCCTGACGCATTTGACGTATGATCCCGACGTGATCACCCAGACCGTACCTATTCAATGGACGCAGTTCATCTCTGATACAAACCATACCCTTGTCCTTCCCGCGGACAGCCGGGAGGGGGCGCTGATGGGGTTACAATTTTATCTGGCCGAGGGGGGAGCAATTGCTGATAGCACGGGCCGCACGATTCTNGAAACAGAGCCTCTTGCTCGAGCGCTCACGACAATAGGGGTAAGAAAGGAGAATTTGCTACAGAGCCACCAGCTAAAGACGCTGGATGAGGCCTGGCAGTACCATCAGTTGGGATTGAGCGATTTCATCTGGATGCGCTCGGATTATTTGTTGGGAAGGCAGTCGATCGACCCCACACTCCTGGACGCGCAAGAGCACATGGGAGTGCCCGGCTTGAACGGTTATTTGCTGCCGCTCATAACNAGTTGGTCGTGGGCCANTACCACTGATGATCCCGCCCGCCAAAAGTTGGCCGAGGAATTGATCGTTTACCTGACTCTGCCGGACAACCTGGCCAACTGGAGCCAGCGCAGTCAGGTATTGCCTGCCCAACGCTCAGCCATGGAAGTGTTGGGAGACCAAAATCCTTACCTGGAATTTGCTTCTAATCAGTTGGAGATAGCCAACGCGATGCCCGTGGCCGAGACGAGCCGGTTGATGGACGTGATGGGCGACGCCGTTTTTCAATTGCTGACGACTGACGTTGACCCT
Source organism: Ardenticatenia bacterium (assembly GCA_014237545.1). Taxonomy (GTDB): domain Bacteria; phylum Chloroflexota; class Anaerolineae; order Promineifilales; family Promineifilaceae; genus Promineifilum. The sequence goes on from JAACJX010000319.1 coordinate 14,211, forward strand.
ACCCTCATTGCCGAGCAGGCGGTGGTGGCCTTGCGCCAGTAGCTGGCCACATCAGCCGCTAGTATTTCTACAGCCTCTTGCACTTTGCCGGACAGCCCTATGGAAAAATCCATGGATTCAGGCTGAATTCCGGCTATCGCAATATTGGCGCGCGTGGTCTGCATGAGGTACTCCGCCAGTATACTTAGGGAAAGGGAGTGGGTGCTGCCGCCATATTCCTCGATGTCGGCCGGCAACAGCCAGTGGATGGACCCCGGTTCGTCATCGGAACGGATGGCATCGATGTAGATCACGTGCGTAGGCGCAAAGCGGATGATCGTTCCCAGAACATTTTCGGGGGCATGGCCCGCATCGATAAGTAGCAAGTTGGAAGAGGGCGAAGTCAGGGCACGCAGGCGTTCGATGACGGCCGGGCCCGCGCCGTCATCCCGGCGAAGCATTTGACCCACGCCGACGACCGCCAGACGGGCCGGACTAGGCGAATTCAGCAAACCGGTCAGGATTCGATTCTTTTTCAATTCGGTCGACATCTTCAGGACGTCCATACAGTACTGTGAAATCATCGCGCCCCAACTCGGCCAGTTCCCATTCGCCGTTGTCCATGTGAATACATTCAAACCGGCAACTATACGCGCACTGCCCGCAGAATGTGCAGCGATCTACGTGGACGCGAAACACGAAGCGCTTGGCTTCTTTATCGATCGTGATGAGTTCGATGGCTTCCGCCGGGCAATCCTTCACACAAAGGCCGCAGCCCGTGCACAGCTCAGGGTCCCAGTGGATCATGCCGCGAAATGCTTCGACTGGCGGCCGTTTTTCAATTGGATAGCACTCAGTGACCGGTTCCTTGAAGATCGACCGAACCAGATCCGTGAGCATGCCGATTTTTTTCATGCTAGCACTCTGATGATTAAGACGATAAGCCACTGAAGAAGGACGAGAACGGAGCCGAGCCGCCACCACATGCTGACGGTTTGGTCGATTCGCAGGCGAGCGAGCAAGGTTTGGAGGACGACGATGACGACCAACAGACCGATCATCTTGAGGGTGAATAAACCCGCGCCCAACCATCCCCCGTTGGTGCCACCAAGGTAGAGCGCCACCACCAGGGTTAGACCAACGACAAGTTCAACCGCCCGTGCCAGTGTGAACATGGCCAGCCCGCGGCCGCTATACTCAGTCAGCGCCCCGGCCACGATCTCCGTCTCGGCCTCCGGNGCATCGAACGGCGCCATCTCCAATTTACCCATGAGGCCGATAATTGCCACAACAAACGTGATGGGCAGGGTGATCACAAACCAGGTATGCGTCCNGGCCGATTGGGCCAATTCATTGATTTGCCAGCTGCCGGTTTTGCCGTCAAGCATGAGCGCGATGGCCGGACTGAGCAGGGCCAGGATAAAAGGCGCCTCATANGCGAACATCTGGGTGAATACTCGCAGCGCTCCAGCAAGCGAGAAGCGATCGCGCGTTTGCGCGCCCGCCAGACCGATGCACAACGTCAGNANGCTNAGGAGATAGAGTGTTACNATCANGTCNCCCGGAAAGCTGAANACCGGCTGGAGGCCAAACAGGGGCACATAGAGNGCCGCGGTCAAGGCTCCGGCCAGGGTTATAATNGGTAATGCGCTNAATAGCANCGGNTTCGCGCCNTGGGGGTGGATCTCCTCTTTGCCCAACAACTTCAAGGCNTCNGCAAACGGTTGGAACCANCGCGGTCCCAGCCGGTTCTGAAATCTGGCCAGCAATTTTCGGTCGATCCACTGCGCGAAAAGTCCGGCGGCAATTAATCCCAGCCCGGCAGGAAAGAGTAATAAGTTGAATAAGTCCTGGGCAATGGCCATGATTATCCTTATTTATATGCAGTTCAACCTGCCTGTCTCCGGTAGTATTCAATTCCGTAGCGACGCAGGTCGGCCCAACTCCAATGTTTCTCCCGCCCGTCTTCTTTTGGGTGGCGAATGGTGATCGCCCGGTCATTGCAAGAGAAACAAGGGTCGATGCCGACCAGGATCAATGGCACGTCGGCCAGATTGTGGCCGATGGATTGCGTCAGTACCGAGCCCATGTTGCACAGGGTTGGCGTCCGTACCTTGATCCGATCCGGCGTCTCACCGCCCGTGCTGCGGATGTAGTAGAACAGTTCGCCGCGCGGGGCTTCAACCCGGCTGATCACCTCACCCGGCTTGATCTTTCTGGGCATGCGCTTGGCGGTCAGTTCGCCCTCGGGCATATGGTTGACGATTTCCCGGATCACGCGGTAGCAATCCAGTAGCTCATCGAGACGAACGAGAAACCTTGCTTCCAAATCCCCATTGGCGAGAGTGCTCATCCGAACCGGGAACTCGGTGTAGGCGATATAGGGCGAGTCAACGCGAACGTCGCGCTCGACGCCGGATGCGCGCGCCGTTGGGCCGATAACCCCAAGGGCCAGGGCCTCNTCCCGGGTCNTTGNGCCNACGCCCCGCGTCCGCTGCAAAAAGAACGAGTCCTCGTTGACCACGGAACGGTAATGGATAGTCCTCTCCTCAAGAAAATCGATGCCCTTCAGAACGGCCTTCGCCGCCTCATCCGTGAGGTCAAATTTGACTCCCCCCAGCGTATTGGCTGAGTAATGAACGCGGTTGCCGCTAATCACCACCAGCAAGTCCATCACTGTCTCGCGATCTCGCCAGGTGTACATGAAAAGCGTGTCGAATCCAGCATCGTGGGCGGCCACACCAAGCCAGAGCATGTGGCTATGAATTCGCTCCAGCTCGGCGATTACCTCGCGAATGGCCTGGGCGCGCAAGGGGACTTCGACTTCCGCCAGTTGCTCAACGCCGACGGCATAAGCCGTCGCGTGAATGTGCGAGCAAATCCCGCATATGCGTTCCAGAAGATATAGGTTCTGAGTCCAGTTTCTATTTTCGGTACCCTTCTCGATCCCGCGATGGGCATATCCAAGCCGCACGGTTGCGTCTGTCACTGTTTCGCCCTCGACCGTGAACTCAAAATGCCCCGGTTCTTTTAAGGCTGGATGTTGAGGGCCAATCGGGATAACGAAGCGATCGGTTGCAATTTGCGTCGTCATATTCTTTAACTTTCCTGGCTCATCCTAGGCCATTTCGAAATCTTTTCGGAGTGGGTACACCCCATCAGGCCAGTCGTCCGGCAGNAACAATCGCCCATGATCGACTGCGCCGGCTATCGTCACCCCAAGAACCTCGGTCAGCTCTTGTTCAAAGATTCCGGCCAGCGAGATGAGATGGCGAATAGTGGGCACAGCGGCATCGTAGCGCGGGACAACTACTTTCAGTGTCACGACGGCCGCGCCCTCGGCAAAATGATAGAGGACCCAGAGCGTGCCTGTTTCCACTCCTGGATCAAGCCCGGTAATCGCCGCGAGATACCCCCAACGGGCATCAACGAGCGCATGAACGGCCGCGAGGAGATCCTCCGCTCCAAGCTCAATGGTTAGTCGACCGGGCTTTGGGGCGTTGGCTGTCGCGGCCCAGCGAGCCAAAATACTCTCNGCGCGTTCCAAATGGTTCTGCGTATTCATCTTCCAATTCCTCAAGGGCGTCCAACTCAACGGGTTCATTTACCCTATGTTCTTCGACAGGTACGCCCATCTCGACCACTAGACGGTCGATTTCCTCCGCGCGGTGGGGCTGCAACTGTTTGAGCAACAACGCTACGCCATTGATAACCGCCTCCGGCCGGGGCGGACAGCCGGGAATGTAGACATCGACCGGGATCGCCTGATCGACCCCGCCCAGGATGTTGTAACAGTCATGGAATACGCCCCCCGAAATGCTGCACGTTCCCACGGCGACGACAAACTTGGGCTCCGGCATCTGCTCATAGATACGGCGCAACCGGTCGCGAGACTGTCGCGTTACAGGACCAGTGCACACCAGAACGTCGGCATGTCGCGGACTGCCCTGCAGCTTGATCCCTAGGCGCTCCAGGTCATAGCGCGGAGTCAGAGTGGCCAATATCTCGATGTCACAGCCGTTGCACGACCCGCTATTGTAGTGAACCAGCCAGGGAGAATTGGATAAAGCCCAATTGCGGATTCGAAGCAAAAAGGATTGTAAATTGTGGTAAGAACCGTTTGTCGTCATAGCGAACTTCCCGGCNCTGGGCNNCGCCCAGAACTGCCGNTAGCTGACCAATAAGATGAGAAGGGTGATNGACAGGCCCACCAGATAAATCAGAAGCGCCATCCACAAGCCTGGTCCAACCAGCACTGAACCGCCGGCCAGGCCCGCTGTGGCCAGCACAAGCGCCCCCAGATGAAGCACGGCGAAGAACAGGGCGACGACGAAGAACCGACGATACCCGGGGGCCGCCTTGCTGGTGACTGCCTCTTCACCCCCGGCATAGATGGCGGTTTTTCCAGCCGTTGCGCGCTTGGCGGCGGGGGCCATTAATCGCCCAAAGCCGAAAAGGATCGCGACAAGCCCGATGTAAATCAAAAAAGCGATAGGTGGTGTCAGAATAATTTCCATAACAGGTATCCGTTTATCAACGGGCAAACGCCGATAGAAGGTCGACCGCCGCCGGAACCGTAAGCCAACCGGCCAGCATCGGCATCACCCCGAGGACAACAATGGCAATCGCCAATGCGGCGATAGGCAGCGACATGGCCAGAGGTATCGCACGGCCGCCGGCGACAATCGCCGTCTGTTCGCGCCGGTAAAGCCGGNTTATCAAAGGCGCATAATAGCCAAGCGATAGGACACTATTCAGGGCGGCAATGATGAGTACGACCAAGATCACAGTGTCTCGGGTCTGCGCGCCGGCAACCATGATCTGCCACTTGGACATGAAGCCGACCAGCGGGGGCAAACCGCCGAGGCTCATCAAACCGAGGCTGAACGCCAGGGCAATCAATGGATATCGCCGTGCTGCGCCGGATAAATCATCAATTTCCAGGCTGGGATGGCCTTCGTCGCTCCTCCCGCCGAGATGGTGTTGCAGGCCGAACAACAGCGCGCCGGCCGCCAAAAAGGCTAGCCCCTTCATCAATCCGTGACTAAGCAAGTGAAAGAAACCCGCCTGAGCGCCGGCGGCCGTGCCGACGTAGAGAGCCACGCCCAGGCCAAGAACCATGTAGCCGACGTGGGCAACGCTCGAGTAGGCGAGCAGTCTTTTGACCTGTCGCTGCCTCAGGGCCATCAAGTTCCCGACCATGATGTTGAACAAGCCCAGGCCGATGAGAATCTCGCCCCAGGCTTCGGCCGCCCCGGCAAGGGACGAGAGCGCGCGCAGCAGAGCGATGAGACCGGCTTCGATGACGACGCCGGATAAAATCGCGCTAATGCCGCTGGGCGCTTGCGAGTGCGCATCTGGCAACCAGGTATGAAGCGGGACAAGCGCAATCTTGATGCCGAATCCGAGCACGAAGAGCACCCCGGCTGTCACCCACAGGGCAAAGCCCGTTTCCGCGACCGTGATCGCCGCGCGAACTTCGAGTACGTCCAGCGTGCCGGCCGACAGGAGGACCAGGGCAATACCCAGGAGGATAAAGGCCGAGCCCGCCGAGGACTGGATCATATATTTAGCGCCGGCTTCCAACGACAAGCGATCCTGGCTATAGAACACGACCAGGGGGTAAGAGGTGATGGCCATGGCCTCAAACCACATCCACAGGTTGAACAAGTCGCCGGCGCTGCCAAGGCCGATGATCGTCCCACACAATAGCAGCAAAAGGGCAAAGTGTTTTTCGCNGCCTTCTTCTTTGCCGATGTAGGGGCCCGTGAAAAGGAGGATGACTGTGGTCAGCGTCAGCACCAGCGCTGCCAGGAGCATGCTCAATCCGTCAAATCGCATGGTGATCGCGCCGAGGGTCCAGGTCGCGGTTGAGATCATTTCCACATTGGAGGACTCATAGAAGCTGGCCGCGGCGCGGCCGAATNCAATCCAGGCGACAGAAATGCACAGCAAGCTTAACCACCAGGCCAGGTTTCGCCGGGCGCGGGTCAGTATGTCGATGCGCCCGATCAGGTAGACGAAAGGGGCCGAGAGAATGAGCCAGAGAATTAGCCAGACAAAGGGCGGAAGGGTCATTTTACAAAATCCCCTGTAGAACGATCAGGAGCAGGGCAATCATCCCCAATACGATGCCCGCGATATTCCAATTGAGCCGGCCGGTCTGCGATTTTTGCAGCAATGCGGCCGATGAGCGCGTTACAATGGCAACTGCCCTTGCAGAATCGTCGAACAAGGCTCCCGCTCGTTCGATTCCCCGCGCGAACGATGTGTCGGACCCAGTTGTGTCTGCTTTATCCGCCGACCGCTTGCCCAGCAGCAGACCAATCACCGTCACCGATAAAACGATGAGGGTGGAGACGCTGAGGGCTGTATGGGTGGAGATAAGGTCCTCAATGGAACGGCCCTGCATAAGAAATTGCGCGTGATAGGGTAAGGTCGCCTTCATCCAGGCGGCAAACGGCTCGGCCAGCAACCAGGCGAAGGTTACCCCCACAGCCAGAATGGCCAGAGGGACGGTCATAAACGGCGAGACTTGGGCTTTCCCATGCGCGGGCTCCATAGCCGGCTTGTTGAGGAACACCATCCAGAACATACGGGCCGCATAGAAGGCGGTGATGCCCGCTCCCAGCACAAGAAGCGGGTACGCGCTGAGAGTGTACTTTTCAAAAGCTGTTTCGAGAAGGATTTCCTTGCTCCAAAAGCCATTGAAGAAAGGCAGGCCGGCCAATGCCGCCGCGCCGAGCAAAAATGGGATCGCTACTTGCGGCATGCGCCGCCAAAGCCCGCCCATCTGCCTCATGTCCCGCGTGCCCAATTCATGGATGATGGCGCCCGCGGACAAGAACAGGAGCGCCTTGAAAATGGCATGGCTGAAGAGGTAGAACTGGCTCTCTAGAATCGCTCCCATGCCCACCCCGGCCACCATGTAACCCAACTGGCTCACTGTCGAATAGGCCAAAACCCGTTTCAGATCGTTACAGGTTGTGGCCAGCAAGGCGGCCAGAAGCGCGGAGAGCAGCCCGATGATGAGCACCGCCAGTGCCCATCCGGCGACGCCTTCGAATGCGGGATAGAAACGAGCCAGCAGATATACCCCGGCATTTACCATCGTCGCGGCATGGATCAGAGCGCTAATCGGTGTGGGAGCCTCCATTGCGTCGGGTAACCACACGTACAGGGGAACCTGAGCGGATTTGGCTACGGCCGCTAGGAGGAAACCGAAAGCGACGACGCCCAGCGCGGCCGCCGGTATCGCCCCCGTTGAACTGATGAGCGTGCTCACTTGAAGGTCGGGCAAGTAGGCGGCGGCAACAATGATCCCGATGAGCAGCCCCGCGCCGCCAAACTGTGTGATGATTAGCGCCTTGATGCCGGCGGCCACTGCCTTGGGATCATCATTGTGAAAAGAGATGAGCGCATAGGAACAGAAGGCGGTCGCTTCCCAGAAGAGGAACAGGAAAAGCAAGTTACCACTGAGCACCAGGCCGCACATTGAGCCGATGAAGATCAGCACGAGCGAATAATAGCGGCCGAGCTGTGCCGCGCCGGTCATGTAGCCGGCGGAAAAAATCACGGTCAGGCTGCCGATTATCGTCGCGATTGCCGCCAGATATACCCCGAGGCTATCGGCCACAAACGTTAGGTCGCCTATAAACGGGCCAAAGGGGAGCGAAAGTGTTACCGTATCGCTGCTCCCCCAGTTGGACGGAAGCAAGAGGAGAATCGACGCCCCGGCCGCAAGAACGCTCGCCACCGCGGCCAGACCATGCTGCCACTGAGCCCGCCGGTCTCCGACCAGCCAAACGAGGATAGCCCCGATCCACGGAATCGAAATTGTCGCCAGGATTAGAGAGGATGCCATTGCGCCCCCAGTTGGTGCGTCACCAACCAAAAGAACGGTCACAAAAGCGTGCCGTTGAAAATCAACCGGTATTAATGCTTGAGTTGTGAAAGCTCGGCCGCGTCCAGCGTGCCTGTGCGTCGTTTGATCTGAACGACCAACGCCAAGGCCAGAACGGCCACAATCGTATCGACCACAATGACTGTCATCGCCATGCTCTGGGAGAGGCCGAGATTGCCTGTCGAATCACCGGCGACAATGATCGCGACGAGGGCTGCTTTCACCATAATTTGGAGCGCGATGATCGCCTTGATCAATTGTCGGCTGACCATGAGCCCATACAGGCCAACGCCCAGTAGCAAGACCACTGTGGTAAAAGCCCATTGTAGTTGCGTCATCGCGAAGCCTCCGGTGTGGTTTCCTTGCTTGTTGAAGGTCGGGTCTCCCCAATCAGGCTCAGAACGCCGATAACGCCGGATATTATTATGGCGATCTGTACCATCAGGTCTAATAGCCGATTGTCCCAAACCTGGATAAAGAACGGTTCATCAGCGCCCACCGCCCTCTGGATCCCCGGTAGTTGCGGCAGGATTAGCCAGATGAGCAGGCCGCACGCGACCAATACCAGCAGCCAGGCAAAAGGGCGAGGGACGAGCGCCACCGGCATCGACTCATCCTCGGCCATACTAATGGCGAAGGCGAGAAGCACCGTGATCAATCCTGCTCCAACGCTTAATTCGATGACGCCGACTTCGACTGCGCCATAGAGGTACATGATCAAGGCCGTTAAGGCGCTGAGCGCGGCCAGCCAGAGTGATGCAATCAGGGGNCGAGAACGAACTGCCAGTATCGCGCAGACGACTGCACCAGCAAATAATGCCACATGAAGCGACATATGAGTCACCTCCTTATAATTGCACGATAGCCGCACGGAGGTGAATGGAATAGTGATACATGTCATGCGATCCGCATGACAAATATCCTAACTTGTGAAATATGTCACAAATAGCTTAGTATGAGGGATTTGCATCCAGCGATTGTAACAAAACGCCGGACGGTTCGGGGTGGGTGGGATCGAGAAGGTGACGGTAAACAGAAATAATGTGGCCGGCAATAATTGACCAATCAAATTTTTCGGCGTTCAGGCGGGCTAGTCGGCCCATCTCCTTTCGGCAGTTCTCGTTCGTGAGAAGTTCGTATATCCGCTCGGCCAATGCCTCGGGATCGCGTGTAGGAACATGGTAGCCATTGATCCCGTCGTGGATAAGGAAGGCTAGGCCGCCCACTTCCGACGCGATGACCGGCCGCCCCATTGCCATGGCCTCCAGGGCAACCATACCAAAGCTTTCGTAATGCGAAGGCATNACAACCATCTCGGCCGCGGCGTAATAGTTGGGTAGCACATCCTGATCTTTGGCCCCTAGAAACACAATGATATCGTGAATGCCCAGGACCTGGCGCATGGCTTGGAGACGGGCCATCTCCGCGTCCGGATTATCAGCCCAGGGGTCGCCGCCAATGATGGCCACGCACGTATTTTCGACCACCTGGGGGTAGCGCTGTTTGATCAGCGCCATCGCCTGAATCAGAGTGTCGATCCCCTTAAGCGGCTCGATCCGTCCGGCGAACATGATATTTTTGTCGCCACAGGGGATACCGACCNGCNTTTTTGCTTCCGCTTTGTCGATCGGGTGGAACCGCTCCAGGTCAACACCTGGCGGGATAATGATCACCTTCTCCATGTTCGCGCCGTAGAGCCAGTTAAGTTGGGCTTGTTCGGCCGGCGTGGCGGCGATAATTCGATCGGCCACGGAAAGGACGTGACTCTCACCATCGATCCGTTCCCGGGGCGCGCGCTCGGCGGCGTCTGTGGCGATTCGGTTCTTCATGTGTCCCAGAGTGTGGAACATGTGGGCGATGGGCGTATGGCCCCAGTAATGCTCCAGCTTTTCGGCTGCTAGGCCCGACAACCAGTAGTGGCTATGGATGATGTCGTAGCGCAAACCTTCGGCAGCGGCAAATTCGGCGATGCCNGCGGCAAACTCATCCACGTAATCACCTACCTGACTGACCGGAATCGGCGCCTGGGGGCCGGCCGGGATATGGATCACGCGCGCCCTCTCCCCAAGTTCATGATTCACCATGGGCACACAGTCATCCTGCGAACGGGTGAAAACGTCTACATGAATCCCCAGGCTGCCCAACGCGCGGCTCAAATCGCGGACATAGACATTCATTCCTCCCGTTTTCTTGCCGCCGAGCATGGCCAAGGGGCAGGTGTGCATGCTGATCATGGCCACGCGAAGTTCATCCTGTTGGAAGGGCGTGGGGCTTGTATGTTGGAGGGTTTCGTTAATTGCCATGGTCTATTACCGCTCGCCGCAGGCTTACTTCTCAAGCTGCAGGCGATAAATATTCGTATCAACCGCACCGAAGCGATACTTGTACTCTTCATTCCCCCGCAGGAAATCAAACTCCGCGCGNCCAAGTTCGATGGCCCTCTCTATGGCGGTTGCCGTCAGGACAACCCCCGGGCTGAGGGCGGAAAACGCGGCTGGATCGAGGCCTGAATTGTAAACCCAGATCCGGTTGTTGTAGTCAAAGTTGAATAGCGCCGCGGCGCGCCGCCCTTCGACGGACGTAAACAATAACTGCAAGGTGCCGTCCTGCTGGGCGTGGCAGGCAACATCGTGGAACATCGCCCGGCGGCCGTCGTTTAGCCAATCGCGCTTTTCAAAGGTGCTTTTTTGGAGTAACTCCAGGAAGCTTTCCACCTCGGTAGCTATGTCATCATCCTGATTAACGGCAATCGTGGTCACATCAGCTGCCTCGGCTCGCCGCAGTTTCCGGCCCAGCTCCCGCCGCTGTTTGCTCTCCAGGGACTCCATATATTCATCAAAGGAGTGGGGGAGTTGGATGATCGGGCAAACTTCAATGACCGATTCGCTAAACTTGAGCTTCTTCTCNTCAGCAATCGCCTGNAGGATNGGCCGGGTGGGTGAAGCCTCGGGAATATTACACAGGTCGATCATTTGCCATTCGGACGGCTCGTGAGTCAGCAAGCANTNGANGGTANCGCGCCATACTTGTTCGGCATGTTGAGGGGCGACAATCAGGTCAAGATAATCCGTCTCTTCGACGCAGCCGTTGAAGTGAACCCTGCCGCCGTGGATGTAGAAGCAGCCGATCCCGAGCAACGCCTCATTTTCGTTTCGCGTAGCGACTATTTGCAACTGGCTATTCTCAGGCCCCAGATGTGTCCACCATGCTTTTTGATAGGCGAGGGTCTGAAACGGCGTATTCGTAATGCCTGCCCCGACCAACTGATCCCACTCTCCGGCAAGTTCCTGAAACCCCGCTTCTCCCAGATATATATAACTCTTCATAAGATTTCGTTTATCTTTTCTAGACAATAGACTTCATTATATACCAGCGCGATCCATGCCCACATAGGAAATACCATAGAATAGGGTGGGTTCTGAACGATACTGAGCGGCCGAANCGACTATTTCCGGCTCCAACGTCAGCCCTGAGCCTCTTGATGATATACTTGTGTGGGCTCGAGATCGGAACCAAACGGGTAATATAGGGTGGAGGATGTAAGCCCCACTCCATTCCTTTCAAGGCATAAACTTAAAGGAGGGATCCATGACTGAAAAGACGCAGGCAATGCGGACGCTAGAGGGCAAGCGCATCCCCTACGAAGTGCTAACATATCCCGATGATATGCGCGACGCGGAAGAGATTGCCTTGATTTTGGACGTTGAGCCGGAAATAGTGTTCAAGACCCTGGTTGTGTTGCCCCCTGAGCAGGGAAAGAAACCCATGCTTGTTATGGTGCCTGCCAACCACAAGCTCGATTTAAAGAAACTGGCAGATACTACCAGGGCGAAGAAACTAAAAATGGCCACCCATCGTGAGGCTGAACACTTGACAGGCCTCCAGGTTGGGGGTATTTCAGCCGTTGCTCTGCTGGGCAAGCCGTTCGTCGTGTTCATCGACCAATCGGCCGACCAACTGGATAAAATAATCATCAGCGCCGGAAAACGAGGGCTTCAATTGAAACTGGCTGTCGAAGATTTGATCAAACTCACAAACGCTCGCGTGGCGGATGTGAGCACGGCTGAATGANTTGGAACCAGATGCAGTAAAAAAGACCNCCTGGTGGTGGTCTTGCTGTTGATTGTTAGAAGAGCCCCCAGTCTCCGCCGGCCCCCTCTTCCATCATCGAGGGATCCCAAAGTTCAGTCCCAATCTCCACCTGCACGCCGCCTGGCATCACCTGGTTGCCAACAATGCGCACCTGTTCGATGAGTTGCGGCCCATAGGGGCAGAAGGGGGTGGTGAGGATCATGGTTATCTTGGCCGATTCGCTATCACCGTCGACNTCCAGATTGCGCACCAGCCCCAGCTCGACGATATTGAGCCCGATCTCGGGATCGATCACCGAGCGGAGCGATTCCATCAATTGTTCTTCTTTACTTGCGATCATAGGTGTTTCACTCTCTTAGTTCATCTCTGCTGACAGCACAGGCGTCTCGACGACCCGCGATTCATGCACAATTCTAAATTGACAACAGTTTGCGCCCTGTAGCATGCAACTATCCTGGATGACGTTCAACTCGAGGATGCCGCTCATTAGCTGACGGTCCAGGCTGCACACCTCACCATGGGTGCTACCGATAGATAAATAAGGGCAGCTATATTCCACAAGGCGATATCCTTGCTCGGTTCTCTCCCAGGTAGATAAAAACCCTTCTTCCGATAGCAAGCTTACCAAATAATCCAGCCGGCCTTCCAGGGGTAGATGTTCAAACTCGCCGCGATGTTCCTCGAGAACTGTGTTGACGACACCCGCGAAGATTTCGTCGATTACGTCGGCAGGAAGACGTCCCTTCATCTCATCGAGCAGACGGCTTGTCAAACGCACGTAGCGCTTGGGGAAAAGTTCTTGCCCTCTTTCACTTAGCGAATAAACGTAATAAGGGCGGCCGACCTTGCGCCGTATGCTGGATGCCTCAATCGTCCCCTCCGCCTGAAGGGCATTGAGGTGATGCCGGACGGTCACAGGAGAAATGTCGGCCGCCTCGGCCAACTCTTCAACNGTNGACTGAGGGGATTGTTTTATCGTATGGNGAATTATTTCGCGGGTCGTTCGCTTNTTTCGATTAACGAATTCGTCTACGTTTTGTTCCGGCGTGTTCATGGGCAAGACTTAAAAGCTGCAACAGAGTTCCACCTGGTGAGAAATGGTGGCAACTATCACACTATGTATCGTGGGCTTTATACTCCGTAACTGTATTTTGATTATAGCCAGGGCGAAGGTCAGAGTCAATTTAGGGTATTTTTATCATTATTATCATAAATATTGACGGGTGTCAACCGGAATGCTATAATTTGAACTCAACAATCCTTTCCAAGCTATTTAACCAATTTAACTGGCACCAATAAGAATTTCTATCGAGGAGCTTACTTGACGATGACTGCTGCGTTGGAAATAAACAATCTCCATGTGAGCATTGGGGAAAACCGCATATTAAAGGGCATTAACCTGCAAGTTAAGCAGGGCGAGATTCATGCCTTGATGGGGCCTAATGGCTCCGGTAAAAGCACGTTGGCCTATACGCTGGCCGGGCACCCTTCTTACGAACCATCGGCCGGACAGGTTACATTTGAGGGTCAGGATCTGCTGGAGATGGAAGCCGATGAGCGCTCCCGCTCCGGTCTCTTTCTTGCATTTCAATACCCAGTTGCCGTGCCGGGTGTGACCGTGGCCAAATTTCTACGGCAAGCCATCAACTCCCGGCGTAAGGCCGTGAATCCGGAAGATACCGGCATGCCCATCCCTGAATTTCGCCGCCTACTGCGCGAAAAGATGGACATTCTGGGAATTGACCAAAAGTTTGCCGGCCGTTACCTGAACGAAGGCTTCTCCGGTGGCGAAAAGAAGCGCGCCGAGATTTTGCAAATGGCTATGCTTGAGCCAAAGATAGCCATCATGGACGAGACCGACTCCGGACTGGACATCGATGCCTTGCGGATCGTCGCTGAAGGCGCCAGCCGCCTGCACGATATCAACAACATGGGCGTCCTCGTCATCACCCACTACCAGCGCATTCTTAACTACATTCAGCCTGACCACGTTCACATCATGCTCGATGGCCGTATCGTCGAGAGCGGCGGCCCCGAACTGGCCCAGCACCTCGAGGAGAATGGCTACGACTGGTTGCGTGAGAAGTATGGCATGGCGGAGGTTGCGTAAATGGCGGATCAAGCTTTGGAACGCGAACTAACCGAAAACGAAATCGTCGCGAGTGTTAACGAAGACTACGCGACCAAGTACGGCTTTGCCGACGTTGAAGATTACATATTTAAGGCCGAGAAAGGATTGGACGAGAACGTCATCCGGGCCATGTCGGCGATGAAGCGCGAGCCGGAATGGATGCTCGAGCTTCGGCTCAAGGCTTACCAGTACTTTCTGGAGCGGCCGATGCCCGATTGGGGAGCCGACTTATCCGGTATCAACTTCGACGACATCTATTACTACATCAAGCCCACCGAGCGCCAGGAAGACTCCTGGGAAGATGTTCCCGGCTATATCAAGGACACTTTCAACAAGCTGGGTATCCCCGAGGCCGAGCAGAAGTTTCTTTCCGGTGTTGCCGCCCAGTATGAGTCCGAGGTGGTCTATCACAATATCAAGAAGGACCTCGAGGCCAAAGGGGTGATCTTTTTGGGGATGGATGACGGCCTGGCGCAATATCCCGAATTGGTGAAGGAATACTTCAGTACCATCATCCCGGCGAACGACAATAAGTTCGCCGCTCTGAACNCGGCTGTATGGTCTGGCGGTAGCTTCATCTACGTGCCGCCGGGTGTTCACGTGGAAATGCCGCTGCAGGCATATTTCCGCATCAATGCCAAGAATTCTGGCCAGTTCGAGCGCACGCTCATCATTATCGATGAGGGTGCGTACGTTCACTACGTCGAGGGATGCACCGCGCCGATTTACTCGACGGACTCGTTGCACTCGGCCGTCGTGGAGATCGTTGTCAAGAAGGGCGGCCGTTGCCGCTATACGACCATTCAGAACTGGTCCAATAACGTCTACAACCTCGTCACCAAGCGGGCCGTGGCCCACGAAAATGCGACGATGGAGTGGGTTGACGGCAACCTGGGCTCCAAGACGACGATGAAGTATCCGGCCGTCTATCTGATGGGCGAAGGGGCGCATGGCGAGATCTTGTCGATTGCCTTTGCCGGACACGGCCAGCATCAGGACGCCGGTGGCAAGGTTGTCCACATGGCCCCGCGCACCAGCAGCCGGATCATCTCCAAGTCGATCAGCAAGGGCGGCGGCCGGGCTTCCTACCGTGGCCTGCTGAAGGTTGCCGAGGGCGCGTACGATTGCAAATCTAACGTCGTTTGCGATGCCTTACTCCTGGACGAGAACAGCCGGTCGGACACCTATCCTTATATTGAAATCAACGAACAGGACGTGACCATTGGCCACGAGGCTTCCGTGAGCAAGGTTGGCGAAGAGCAGGTNTTCTATCTNATGAGCCGCGGCATTCCCGAGGATGAGGCCAATGCGATGATCGTCAACGGGTTTATCGAGCCCTTGGTGAAGGAACTGCCCATGGAGTATGCGATCGAGATGAATCGCCTGATTCAATTGCAAATGGAGGGTAGCATTGGCTGAGTTGCTTCCCTTTAGCCGCGATGCCGTAGTTCAGCTATCGGCGTCGCTTAATGAACCTGAATGGATGCTGGAGTTGCGGCTCAAGGCGTGGGAGCTGTTCGCTTCCCTGCCCATGCCGACGACCCAGGATGAAGCGTGGCGGCGGACCGATATTCGCCGCTTCAAGCTCGACTCCTTCGGCATCTCGCTCAACGGCAACGGCGCGGGGAGCGTCAGTGTTCCCGGCCATTTAGCGGCGCAGCTGACGGATGACGCGGCCGGCGGCGTGCTCGTTGAGGTGGATGGCATCGTCAAGGAGTACTCCCTGAGTGATGAACTACGCAACCAGGGCGTTATCTTTTGCGATATGCACACCGCCGTGCGCGAGCATGGTGAACTGGTGCGCAAGTATTTCATGACGGAGGCGGTGCGTGCCGACGAGGGCAAGTTCGCCGCGCTCCATGCCGCGTTCTGGCGTGGCGGCGTATTTCTCTACGTGCCGCGCAACGTGACCGCCGCAGCGCCGCTACACAGCGCGCTATGGGCAACAACCGGTCGCACGTTCACCCACACCCTCGTGGTGCTCGATACCAACTCCGAAGCGACCTTCATCGACGAGTATGCCTCCCCGGCAAAGGGGGATGCGGCTGCCCTCCACAATGGCGCGATTGAACTGATCGTTCGCGATGGCGCGAGTTTGCGTTACGCTTCGCTTCAGGACTTCGGCACGAACGTCTGGCAGTTTAATCACGAGTGTGGTCGCGTTGGGCGCGATGGCAAGCTGGACTGGATCACCAGCGTCATGGGCACACGCCTGACCAAAGCGTTCCAGACTTCAGAGCTGGATGCTCCTGGGGCGTGGGCGCGGATGTCGGGGATCTTCTTTACGAATGGCCGCCAACACGTTGACCTGGACACCCAGCAAAACCACAACGCGGCTGACACCACCAGCGACTTGTTATACAAAGGCGCGCTCAAGGATAACTCCCGTTCTGTCTGGCAGGGTATGATCAAGGCCCTCCCCGGCTCGCAGCGGATCGATGGCTTTCAGGCCAACCGCAACCTTATGCTGGATAAGACGGCGCGCGCGGACTCCATCCCCGGCCTCGAGATTCAAGCCGACGATGTGCGATGTACGCACGCATCAACGGTCGGCAAGCTAGACGAGGAAGAAATCTTCTACTTGATGAGCCGCGGTATCCCTCGACCGGACGCCATTCGTATGGTCATCCAGGGGTTTTTCGACCCGGTGATGCAACGAATTCCGTTTGAAGGGGTGCGCACGCGCATCTTTGACCGTATCTTAGAGAAAATAGGCTAAAGCAGCCCTCTTCTCGTTCAAAGCTAGCCGCCGGCTATTAGCGCTTCGCATGAAAATTCGAAGCGGTAATAGCCGGCGCTTGTTTTATATCCCATTTAATTCACAGTTTCGGAGGTGAGACGCCATGGATCAAAACACTTATGCTCACGNAGACGTNCTCGTCAGCACCCAATGGGTCGCTGATAACCTGCACCGCACNGATAAGATCAGGTTGGTTGAATCGAACGAAGANGTGCTTCTCTATAGCACCGGGCATATACCCAATGCGGTNNACATCGATTGGGTNGCNGACCTAANTGACTCCATACGCCGTGATTACCTGAATGAAGAACAGTTCGCGGCGCTGCTGTCGCGAAACGGNATTNGCAACNANANGACAGTCGTTTTCTACGGCGACAAGAATAATTGGTGGGCCACCNANGCGTTTTGGGTGTTCAAGCTATTCGGTCATGNNGATTGCCGCATTATGAANGGCGGCCGCCAGAAATGGATCGCCGAAGGNCGGGAGTTGACCAAGGAGAAGNCNTCCTATTCGCCCACCGATTACCAACCCGCCGCCCGGGCCGATTACAAAATACGCGCCTTCCGCGACCAGGTGCTGGCCCACGTGACGGCCGGCCAGCCGCTCGTCGACGTGCGCAGCCCACAGGAGTTCTCTGGCGAGTTGCTCCACATNCCAGGCTCGCCCCAAGAGGGCGCCCTGCGTGGCGGTCACATCAAGGGGGCCGTAAACGTGCCCTGGAGCCGGGCGGTNGCCGAAGATGGTACATTCAAGAGCGTGGATGAGCTGCGGGCACTGTATGAGCAAGAACAAGGTCTGTCGCCTGAGNAAAATGTAATCGCCTATTGCCGCATCGGTGAGCGCAGCTCCCATACCTGGTTTGTGCTGACCTATATTTTGGGCTATGCTAACGTCAGAAATTATGACGGTTCCTGGACGGAATGGGGCAACTTGGTGGGTGTGCCCATCGAGAACCCTTCCCGACAGAAGTAAGTGATTTGTGTACGACATTGAGCGAATTCGGGCAGACTTCCCAATATTAGCGACAGAGGTCTATCCAGGTGTGCCTCTCGTATACCTGGATAGCGCCGCCTCATCCCAAAAACCTGCCGCTGTCATCGCGGCGATGGATGATTATTACCAACGTTATAACGCAAACGTCCATCGCGGCGTCCACCGGCTGAGCGAATTGGCGACGAGCGCCTATGAGTCCGCGCGAGAACGAGTCGCCACNTTTATAGGCGCTGCCAGTTCCGATGAGGTGATCTTNGTCGGCAATGCCACCGAGGGTTTCAATTTGGTGGCTTATAGCTGGGGGCGCCACCATATNTCGGCCGGCGACGAAATCCTTCTGACCGAGATGGAGCACCATGCCAATATCGTGCCGTGGCAAATTCTTGCCGCGGAGGTTGGCGCGCGGGTTCGCTATCTTCCCGTCCGTGAGGATGGGACCTTNGCCTTGGAGAGTCTGGGTGATTATCTGACNGAACGGACGCGATTGTTCTCTTTCGCCGGTGCCTCGAACGTGTTGGGGACGTTAAACCCTGCGCGCGAACTGGTCGATGCTGCTCACGCGGCTGGCGCGCTGGCAATGGTAGACGGAGCTCAACTGGTTCCTCATATGCCGGTTAATGTTCAGTCCCTTGGCTGTGACTTTATGGCCTTCTCGTCGCACAAGATGTGTGGGCCGACGGGCATCGGCGTTTTGTACGGCAAGCGCGATCTGCTAGAAGCGATGCCGCCATTCATGGGCGGCGGCGATATGATCCGGCGGGTCACGTTCGATGGCTTTGTGCCCAACGAACTGCCGTGGAAGTTTGAGGCCGGAACGCCAAAAATTGCCGAAGCGGTAGGGCTGAAGGCGGCCGTTGATTATCTCGATTCGATCGGCATGGAGGCCATCCATGCCCATGAGTTGATGGTTTCGAATTACGCGCTTGAATCGCTTAGCCAGATCCCAGGCATCACCTTGCTTGGCCCGCCGGCCGGCCAGCACGGCGGCCTCGTCTCCATCACACTCCAGGGGATGCACCCTCATGATATTGCCGAGATCCTGGACAAGGACGGCATCGCCATCCGGGCTGGCCATCATTGCGCCATGCCGCTACATCTAAAACTTGGTATAAACGCATCCGCTCGGGCGAGCTTCTACGTCCACACAACACTTGAAGAGGTAGACAAATTGATATCCGCCCTGCACCGCGCCCGAGCCGTGTTCAGACTAGAGTAAGCCAGCCGGGTATTTGAGCGTATAATCAAGGGAGAGGCCTGCCATGGACGCTAATATCTATCGCGAGCAAATCATCGATCTCTATGAGCACCCCTTAAACTACGGGCAACTGGCGGAGCCGGATTTTTCCTACGAAGAGGACAA